>QIHL01000074.1 GCA_003230965.1 Candidatus Magasanikiibacteriota bacterium
TTAAATAGTGGATCATCGCGTGTCTCTGCAACGCTTGGTAATCCAATCTACTATAGTGGCTATGGCATGTTTTTGTTTTTTATTGGTTCACTATTGGCTATAAAAGAAGAGAAGAAAAGTTTTTGGCAGTGGTATGCCATCATTGGTGCTTTCTTCGGTTTTGTTGGAATCTTTCTGGGTGGTACACGCGGTGCATTGATTGGTATGATTGGTGGTGTCGGCTTGGCAGCGATTGTGTATTTATTTGCCCTTAAAGAATACAAACGTACACGACAGTGGATTGGCGTCATATTGGTTGTTATTGCACTGTCTAGCGGTTTCTTGTTTGCATTTCGCAAAACTACTTTTGTTTCACACATTCCAGCAGTTGGACGTTTGGTAAATATTAACCTTTCAGGTGGCGACGCAGTAACCCGTTTGATGGCATGGCAGATTGCGATTGAATCATGGAAAGAAAAACCAATTTTTGGCTGGGGACCAGACAATTTTTATTATGCGTTTAATGCACATTACAATCCAGCATTTCTAGAACATGGTTATTCAGAAACTTGGTTTGACAATGCTCATAATGTTATATTTAATACACTTGCAGAACAGGGTGTGGTTGGTTTAATTCTGTACTTGCTACTTTTTATTGTTCCAACTATTGTGATGATTCGTGCATACCGAAGAAAAGAATTAGATGTACATATTTTTGCTATCAGCCTTGGATTTCTCTGGGCACATCTGGCAAGTCTGGCAACAGTTTTTGAAAATCCTACATCCTACTTGTATTTTTTCTTAATTCTAGCGTTGATTCATTCACAAATTACAAATGCTAAATTAGCAATGGTCAAAACAACAAAAAATACTGCTTTCAAACCAATTTCTTTGGGTTTCACTATTACAGTTCTTGTCATTGTTTCTCTATTTATTTATTCCACAGATATAAATCCTGCCAGAGCAAATATGGCATCGTTGGTAATGATTAAGAGTTTGTATAGTCAACGAGATCCTGTGAGTGCGCACCATATAGCAGAGAGTATTCCGTCACCTCATATTGATGATATCCGTTCTGATTTTGCACGATCAGTGAGTCAAGTATCGGATCAGTACGTAAAACATGGCGATAAAAAGTTGGCACAAAAATTATTTAATCTTGCAATTACAGGTTTACAAGCTAATGAGTTATTGAATCCACTTGATGTACGTGCGTATATCATGCAGGCACGACTTGATCAGCAATGGGCACAGTACACGCGAAATCCAAAGTTGCTTGTTGATTCAGAAAGGATACTTAAAGTTGCGTTGACAAAATCACCAAAACGTCAGCAAATACAGTTTATGCTTGCTGGTGTGGAGCTACAACTAAACAAGCCACAACAAGCCATTGCATTGTTTCAAGATACTATCAATGAGGATTCAAAGATTGATGAAGGATGGTGGCGTTTGGCGTATTTGTATCAGCAGATGAAGCAACATGACAAGGCGTTGCAGACAGTACAAGAAGCACAAAAGCAAGGAGTAAAGTTTTCTCGTCGAGCTCAGCAGTTTATTGATATAATTATGGCGACGACAAGCACAAAAAGTATTAAATAATTTCTTTATGTCAAAATGTATTGTTACAGGAGGAGCAGGATTTATTGGATCACATTTGACTGATGCACTTATTGATGATGGACACGAGGTAATTGTTATTGACAACTTGATTTTGGGAAAAAAAGATTTTGTAAATCCAAAGGCAGAATTTCATGAAGCAGATATTCGTGATATTGCTATGTTGATGGAATTATTTCATGGTGCAGAGGTGGTGTTTCACTTAGCAGCAGAGCCTCGTTTACCGTTGTCTATAGAAGATCCAATCGGTACGCACGAAGTCAACGTAACTGGTACACTGAATGTATTTGAAGGAGCACGGCAACAGAAAGTAAAGAAGGTAATTTTTAGTTCTAGTGCAGCAGTCTATGCTGATTTTTCTTTGCCTGCTGAAGAAGGAATTATTACGAATCCAGAGAGTCCATACGGATTGCATAAATATATGGGAGAAGAATACGCACATTTATACTATGAATTGTTTGGACTGTCTACAGTTTGCTTGCGGTATTTCAATGTTTTTGGATCAAGAAAAACAGCAGATGGTGGCTATCCAATGGTTATTCCATTTTTTTTGAAACAGAGATCAGAAAAAAAGTTGCTAACTATAGTTGGCGACGGAAAACAAACGAGAGATTATGTACATGTCAGCGATGTAGTACGTGCAAATATACTTGCGTGGAAATCTGATGTTGTTGATGGGATGCCAATTAATATTGGTAGCGGTGTCCAAGTGAGTGTGAATGAAATTGCTAAGATGATTGGCGGTGATACAACATTTATTCCACAACGACCTGGCGAGATGCGTTTTGTCCAAGCAAATATTGATCGCGCAAAACGATTGCTTCATTGGGAGCCAACTATGGATTTTGAAGAAGGTATTAAAGAATTGAAGAAAGAGTGGAAAATTGATTAGCGTCCTTTCATTCGGATAATAGTATTTACAGTCTTTAGCAAAATAGACAGATCCAATAACCAGGATCTGTTTTTTATGTAGTAGAGATCATATTGTAATTTTTTGAGATAAGATTCAACAAAATCAAAGTACTCTTCGTGTATTGATGCCCATCCAGTGATTCCAGGACGAACGACATGACGCAATGGGTAGTATGGCATTTTTGCTTCTAGTTGTTCTATAGTTTTTGGACGTTCAGGACGAGGTCCGATCAATGTTAAATTTCTCTGAAGAAGATTCCATGATTGTGGAAGTTCATCAAGATGTGTTTTGCGTAAAAATTTTCCAAATGATGTTATGCGTTTGTCATTTTTTTCAGTGAATTGAATTGCATCATTATTTGCCATTCCATCGTCACGTACTGTATACATGGATCTAAATTTATACAATGAAAATGATTTTCCGTTTAGTCCTGTTCGTGTTTGTTTAATGATAACTGGTCCTTTAGATGTGAGATGTGTGCCAAGTGCTATGAATGGGTATACTATACCAGTGAATACTATCATAATTATACCAATCAAATAATCTGTGATCATGCACCATTTATCATAGATTGGATGACCTGAATGTGTGAGATGTTCCAAAAACCATCCTTCTGAAAAACTTGATGGAGGAATACGTCCAGTAATATTTTCATAAAAAGATGTTAAATCAATTAACTGTACTGGCCAAAAGAGTAGTTCATACAGTTCACGAATAGCATCTGCATCTTGTCGGACATGCGGTGCGATGATAACAAGTGAGATATTGTGATTCGTAATTGCTGGTCTAATTGTTTTCATTGTGTGGTATACCTCAATGCCATCCCACGTATGATTATCTGCTTTGTCTTCTATGTCAATGACAACTCTAATGTCGTATCCACTTCGTTCTTTTTTGATTAAATTGATTATCTCAATGGTTTCTGGTGTCAGACCTATAAACAATAATGATTGCTTTAGTTGTTGTTCACTGATGACAGTATGATAAAATATATGCCAACCAAGGCTGATGAGATACCCGATAACAATGGTAAGAACTAAAATTGTTTTTGGTGAAATATCTGTGTTTGGAATCAAATAAAAAAAGATGACGCTAAGAATAAGTGATATGCCACCAGCTTCGCCAAAGAGACGATAGAATTTTTTATTTATACGAATCTTGTCAACATCATATAGTCCAGATATATAGTTCACGCAGAGCCACAAGAGAAAGACAAACAAAAATAGTGCATTATGTGATGCAAGAATTCTTTCGGTTGGCAGACGTGCATAACGAATTCCAAGTCCAACGAATAGTGCAATCAAAAAACTCAACAGATCACCGATGATGAGAATTATTTGTTTGAGTTGATAAAGTGAAAACATAAAGGTTTATACTGGTCAGATACTATTGTGAAAGTGTACAAAATCCAGTATACTTGCAATACATTTGTTATAGCAAGAATATGAGTAAAAATCAAGTAAAATATATACAGAGAGTTGTCATGTTGACGTTTGGTATTTTGTTTTTTGTTGGTATATCTGGTATTCGTGTGAGTGCAGATACAGTAGCTCGTGTTTTTATAAATAGTAATCAAAGCATGACTAGTGACCGAAAAGTTATTTTGACGTTATCTGCACCGAGTGATGTGGCGTATATGAAAGTAAGTAATGATGTAGAACTGAAAGGTATAGCATGGGAGCCTTTTCGTACCATTCGTACATGGATACTTTCTTCTGGTAATGGAACAAAAAGTGTATATGTTCTTTATAAGACAAAAGATGGAACTGCACTTCCGTTGATTCAAGACAATATCCAATTAGACATTCCCAAAAGTATGAGTGTTAATTTTGATATTGATAAAGGTATGACTACGAGTACGGATTCACGTTTGGTTCAACTACGATTTAGTTTTTCTAATGGTATCCAACAAATTAGTGTAAGTAACAGTTCTAATTTCAAAGATTCTACAGTCTATCAGCCAACTACTGGAGTTGATTGGATGTTATCAAATGCAGGCGGACTAAAGACTGTATATGTTCAGTTTCAAGACGGAAATGGCAACGCACATATAGTAAAGAAGACTATTTTTTATAATGCACCATTGAGGAATCTTGCACCACGTACAATCATCAAAGGATCAAACAGTACTGTTTTCTTTATTGGAACTGACGGAAAGATTCATCCATTTTTGAATGTCGTTACATTTCTTTCTTGGTACCCAAATTTTAATGGTGTTCGTTTTGTGAGTAGTGTAAAGTTGCAGTCGTACGTAGTTGGTAGCGCAGTATGTATGCGATCAGGGACGTGGTTATTACGTTTTCCTGTATCTCCACAAATTTATACTGTTGAGCCTGGGTGTCAACTGCGACCGATTATGTCTCCAGCTGAGGCGGCTTTATTGTATGGCGTGGATTGGAAGAAACGTGTCATTGATATGACTATGATTGATCTTGCATTTTATCATATAAATTCGTATAGTGTCGCAAATCCATCTACTGGTGTGGTTGATCAAGATAGCGATGGACTCAATGCGAAGACTGAAGCACAGTATCACACAAGTGACACTAATTTGGATTCAGACGGAGATGGTTTGAGTGATAGAGAAGAAATTTTGTACTGGGAAAGTGATCCAAACAAAACAGACACGAACGGAGATGGTTTATCGGATGGTCAAGATGTTATAGAAGGTAAGTCGCCAGTGAGTGTCATGTCTATTACAAAGATTTCAAATCATACTTATACATATCCAAAAGGTACGTTGTTACATATTGGGACAAACTTTTTTTATATCAATCAAAAGGGGATTGCGGATCATATCTCACATTCAGGTATCACAGATAATGAAATCAATGCTAAATTTGCTGTTATTCCTCGGTTTACTTTGCCAGATAGTGAAACAACGAATCAGGGGTGGATTAACGGACAGAAAGATTTAATTGAATACCCAACACGATCTTCTTTTGGAAATGTGTTGGCACTATAATTTTCTTTATTTTATATTATGTATCGTACTTCCATAAAATTTTTATTCGGGTTCCTTTTATGTGTTGCGTTTGTATTTCCAAGTATTGTTTTTGCTCGTATTCCAAATGATCCAAACGCACAACAGTGGGCATACAAAGATATCGGAGCATACCAAGCATGGGATACTACCACAGGATCACGCAATGTAATTGTTGCTATTATTGATGATGGGTTTGATACATATCATCCAGACTTATTTGGTAACGTCTGGAGAAATACAAAAGAAATACCTGGGAATGGTATAGACGATGATCATAATGGGTATATTGATGATGTCTATGGATGGAATTTTGTTCCAAGTGATACGAATGGTGATGGAAAAATTGATGGAAATGAAATCAATGGTAATAATGATCCACGCCCAAGTCTATTAGGATTGACAAAAAAAGAGAAAAAAGAAGGGCTTGAAAGTCATGGAACAGTTATTGCAGGTATTATTGGCGAAGTGGGAAATAATGGTTTAGATGGTGCTGGAATCAACTGGCATGTCAAACTTATGAATATCAAAGTGATTAACAATACTGGTGTTGGAACATTGAATGATTTACCTAGAGCTATTCATTATGCTGTTGATAACGGTGCGAACATTATTAATTTGAGCATTGTTGGTTCTAAAGATTTGAATGTAGAGAAAGCTATAAAATACGCGTATGATCATGGTGTCGTTGTCATTGCCGCTGCTGGGAACGATGGAATAAATCTCAATAAAACATCTATGGATCCTGTTTGTGCAGATGCTGGTCAGATAAAACAATGGGTGTTGGGCGTTAGCGCAATTACACAAAAACATCATATTGCCCAATTTTCTAATTATGGTTCAAGTTGTATTGATATTGCTGCCCCAGGAGAAAATATCTCTAGCACTGTTCGTTTTTCACCAATAAATAATCTCTCTACACAGTATTCTGGTGGATGGAGCGGAACTTCTTTTGCTGCACCGATGGTTTCTGGAGCTGCTGCACTTCTCAAAGGGATTCATCCTAATTGGGGACCTGATCAAATCTATACGGCATTACTTAGTACAACACATGTTACGCCAGGTCAAGATATGGCGGTATACAAAGATTTATTTGGACATGGGTTGTTGCAGATTGATAAGGCGGTTGCATATACTGGAGTACAAACATCAAACATTGTTTCTTCTTCAGTTAATATACAATATTCAATAAACAAAAAACATTTATGGCAGATTGATACAAAAAATGGCAATGTCGTGCAGACTAATAATGGAGTTAGCTCTACGCCAGTATTCATTCCTTATTTGATAGGTGTTGACGCAGTTGCGACTGCAAAGGATTCAAATAATCAACAATGGTTTGTTACTGTGCGTCATCTTGGTGGCGTTATTGGTGAGGTAAATGTGTATAATAGTCAATGGCAACAAGTTGCACACTGGGGTATTCCGTATACAGGTTCGTTTCATTTAGCGCTTGGTTCTTTTTTGAGTACAGGACAGATGGAAGTCGCGATTACAAGTGATCACAGCCGTTCGCTAGTTTCATTATTTAATATGCATGGTTTATTGCTTCGTAGAATTGGAAGTACCACAACATCATATAATCATATTGCACTTTCATCAAATAGTACATCTGGACTTGCTATTGGATACAGTACAGATGCAGGTGTCTTCTTGACGCATGTTAGGAATGCTACAACTACACAACGCATCAAGCTTCATTTACTTTCTGATATTTTTGACATGACGTTTATTTCTCCTGCTGGTGGAAGTACACCACGATTACTTGTTTCTGGTGCTACACACGGTAATCAATTTGTGGTATATTATACTGAGAATGGTGGTTTCATTCGTTTGTTTGCTCCGTTCGGATTTAGTGAATATACACAGATTCGTATTGCTCCAATTAAAACATCAGTAGGTTCTGGTTTTGCTGCAGTGCCGATGAATGGTTGGTTTGGTCCGCGCATATTTTCTATAGAGGGTATGCAAACGCGAAGCATGTCGCAAGTTTCTCATACGACTAGTACAAAAAATATTCTCCTCCTTTCATTTTAGTCTATTTAGTTTATGGCAAAAATTCAAATTTTTGAAAAGAAAAATGTATTAGTGACTGGTGGTGCTGGATTTTTAGGATCACATCTTTGTGAATCCTTGCTCAAAGAGGCTAATGTTATTTGTATTGACGATTTTTCAAATTCCAGTATTCAAAATATTGAACATTTGTTGCAATATCCTGATTTTGAATTTATTAAATTTGATGTAAATCAACCTATTGATTTGTTAAGTTTTTCTGAATTGGAAAAGTTCCGTATTAAATTTCAAGGTATTCAAGAGATTTATCATCTTGCATGTCCAACCAGTCCAAAAAATTTTGAAAATTTAAGAATCAATTCACTTTGGGCAAATTCTCGTGCTATGTTGTCTACGCTTGATTTGGCTGTCAATTATCATGCGAAATATGTCTTTACATCAAGCTCTGTTATTTATGGTCAGTCCACTTCTGCACAAGAAGTTTTTGCAGAAGACCAAGAGGGAGTTGTTGATCATTTGTCGCCACGTGGAAGTTATGATGAAGGAAAACGGTTTGCTGAAACATGCGTAAATACGTACAGACAAGTGTATGGATTGGATGCAAAGATAGCGCGTGTATTTACAACCTATGGTCCGCGAATGAAATTGCGTGATGGCTTGTTGATTCCAGATTTTATTGTGCAGGCGATTGAGAATAAAGATTTAGTTATTTATGGTGATCCGCAATTGCATCAAACGTTTTGCTATGTGAATGATATGATTAATGGTCTTGTTAGACTTATGAAAGCGCCACCACAATTATCTGTTATTAACATTGGTCATAATCAGTTATATACTATTCAATCTGTTGCGGAAAAAATTATACAGATGACAGAGTCGTCATCACACATAGTAACAGAAGATCCATTAGTTTTTATCACGCATAAAGGAATTCCTGATTTACGTCATGCAAAAGAACAACTTGGCTGGATACCATTGATAACGCTGGAAAACGGTTTACGGCAGACCATTGACTATACGATTGCGAATAAAGAAATGTTACAGGTGGGAACGTAATGAAAGATATATGTTTTTAGCTCTTGTCCCAGCTTGGAATGAAGAACGACGCGTGGGTGAAACTGTGCGTCAATTATTGTTGCATACAGATTGTGTCGTAGTAATTGATGATGGATCAAAAGATCATACTGTAGAACGCGCAACAGATGCTGGTGCTATCGTACTATCTCATAAATTGAATCGCGGACAAGGTGCCGCACTTGAAACAGGGCACGCCTATGCACGAGAAATCAATGCTGATCTTATTTTACATTTTGATGCAGATGGACAATTTTCTGTAGATGATATAGCGCCAGCGAAAAAATTTTTTGAAGCCAGACACGCAGATATTTTGTTTGGCTCGCGATATTTGTTGCCAACAGATACTGTGCCGTGGCAAAAAAGACAGTTTGTTCATCCTATTGCGAAATTGATTGATCGTCTTTTTGGTGCTGTACAACTTTCTGATGTACACAATGGATTCCGTCTGTTTAATCGTCAAGCACTCAATTTGATTCATATCACACAAGATAGAATGGCACATGCAACGGAGATTCCAGCTTTAGTCAAACACCATAATCTGCACTATGTTGAGTTTCCAGTCCAAGTACGATATGATGAATATGGTCAAAATGCGCGTGCTGGTTTCACGATTCTAAAGGATTTATTCCTTGCTCCATTTATTAAATAATATGTTATTGATTTTTCAAATCCTTTTTTCTTTATTTTCACTAACTGCGATTGCTGCAGTTATACATCGTAAACATGAAAATTTACTTGGTATACGTGGTGCATTATTTTGGATTGTTTTTTGGGTAGCTGCTGATAGCGTGGTCTGGTGGCCACACGGGGCAACGTTGCTCGCTAATCAAGTCGGTATTGGAAGAGGATCAGATTTTGTCGTGTACATCGCACTTGCATTGATTTTTTTTGTTCTCTTTCGGTTACATATCAAAATTGAATCTATGAATCGTGATATCACGCAGATAGTACGCCAAGAGGCATTGGATACACAAAAGGATATTGTAAAGCACTAAGCATGCTATGAAAATTGCACACATTGTCTGCACCTATCCACCATATAAAGGCGGAATGGGAAACGTAGTTGCTGAAATGGCTAAACATTTGTCATATCGCGGACATAAGATTTTTGTTATAACACCAGCATATAAAAAAGAGGATTATACATTTTCATCTGAAAATCTTGAAGTAATACGGTTGAGTCCAAGATTTCACTTTGGAAATGCTGCGTATCTTTCTAAATTAGATTCTTTTCTTCAGGATATAGATATTATTCATTTGCATTATCCATTTTTTGGTACTGCAAGACTTGTTCAAAAATGGAAAAAAGCTCACTCACAAATACCTCTCGTAATTACGTATCACATGGATACAATTGCAGATGGTTGGAAAGGAATGTTATTTCGTTGGTACCAGCGTCATATTATGTTAAACATTTTACTATCAGCTGATAGATTAACTGCAAGTTCATTTGATTATATAGAATCTAGCCAAGCATCACAGCTGTTCCACGAGAATAAAAATAAATGGATTGAGTTACCGTTTGGCGTTGATATTGATCGGTTTTATCCTGATGAAAAACCGCGTGAATTATTTGAGCAACTCAAACTTGATGTGTCTCTTCCAACGCTTTTATTTGTAGGTGGCATGGATGTGGCGCACGCCTTTAAAGGTATTTCCGTCTTACTTGATGCTATACATTTATTACAAAAAGATGGTACACACATTCAACTTGTTTTGGTTGGTGACGGACGACGTCGGTCAATGTTTGAACGGCAAGTGTCTAGCTTGAAATTACATGGCGTTCGGTTTGTTGGACAAGTCAGTGATGACAAGTTAGCACAATATGAACGTATGCCTGATATTACAGTACTTCCATCGCTACATTGCGGTGAAGCATTTGGTTTAGTATTGCTTGAGGCAATGGCAAGCGGGGTACCAGTGATTGCAAGCGATTTGCCGGGAGTACGAACGATTGCAAGACAAGCTGGTTATACGATTCCTGCTGGGGATAGTCAAGCGCTTGCGCATGCTATTACATTGTATATGCAAAAGTCTGATGAAGAAAAAATACATTTGCGTCAAAAGGCGAGGGATGTTGCTGAAACGCATTATACATGGGATAAATGCATTGATAAATTGGAAGAATTGTACAATTCGTTGTGCGATGTAGAGTAAATTATGGTATACTTAAATTATAAAAATGTAAGCAATATATATATGGGAAAATTTAAAAAAGGCGTTGTGTTTGGCGGAATGCTTGGTGCGGGGTTGATGTGGCTAAATACAACTAAAAAAGGAAGAGAAGTACGTGATTCTCTACTTGATCACGCGGCGATAGTGTATGGACAAGTCAAAGAAAAAGTTATTGAATCTGATGATTGGGAGACAATGACCAAAAATCAATATGTCACTATGGTAATGGATATCGTAGATCACTATGCCATTCAAAATGGTTTGTCAGATCAAGTGAAGGGTATGGTTATAAAATTGGTTACTGCACAATGGAAAAATCTAAAGAAAGAAGTGCAGAAACCTAAGAAATAGAGAATTATTTATTTTAGAACCGCTCTGCTGGGCGGTTTTTTTGTATATTTATATATGAGTGTTGACGTTTTTTTGTATTTGTGATAGTGTTGCGTTATCTAATAGTTTGATTATCTAACTATTTATTTATGACTGATGAAGAACGCCTCAATCGTATTATTGCACTGATGTTTACCACTAGCAGATTGATTCGTGAACGTGTATGTGCAACAGCCACGACAGGTAAGAAGTTTTCATTTGTTCAGATGCATGCGTTGCGTTTTGTCAATGAACATACGGATTTGCCAATGAAATATTTGGCTGAATATTTATCCATAACGCCTGCAACTACCACAAGTTTAATTCAATTTCTTGTTGGCGCTGGATTAGTTGATAGGACTTTTGACAAAACAGACAGACGAGTAATTTATCTGTTCGTAACAAAAAAAGGAAAGAACGTGTTGGAAACGCATATGCACGAAAGCGCTGTAACTATGCGTGATGTATTGTCCACACTTGATTCGTCTGAACAAGAACATCTTATTCATATTTTAGAAAAAATGTCCGCTGGATCAGCGGTTTAATCTTTTTGTATGTATAGATTGATAAAAAAACCGATTGTATTGATAGGATTACTTATTTTGACAGCGCTCATGATTGGAGGGTATATATGGGTTGGCAGATCAAATACTGGAATATACACTTGGGAGACAGTTGTAGCAAGAACGATAAAGCAGTCAGTAACCGCCACAGGTCAAGTGCATGCAGCCTCAGATGTGACATTGTCATTTGATCGTACAGGAAAAGTAGCATGGATTAACGGCAATGTTGGCACAACGGTTCATACTGGGGACGTGTTAGTGTCGCTTGATAGTGCAGATGCTCGCGCAACGTTGGCACAGGCAGTAGCAAATAGAAATCAAGTGCAGGCAACTGAAGTGGCTCAACAATTTCGTCTGGATAAACTCAAACATGGCACACGTCCAGAACAGTTACAGATTGATAAAACAGCTATACAGACTGCGACGCAAACACTTTCAGATGCGAAATTGGCGTTGTCAGATAGTGATGCAAAAGGAGTTGTTGCGCTATTAAATCTGTCACATACTTTGTCAAATACATTGCATAGTGCACAAACAATTGCATCAAGTGCGTTGACTACATCTGACAATATATTAGGTATTGATAATATATTTGCAAATGATAGTTTTAAAAATGCATTGAATACTGCAGATATTTTTGTATCAAATCGTGCCAAAAATACGTACTCATTGGCACGAACTGCAAAGCAACAAATTGATGCGACTGTCAGTGGCATGAGTGCAAGCAGTACCCAGAAAATTATTCAGACACATGCAGTTACAGTACGCAATGGATTGTCAATAATTCAGTCGCATCTTGTGGATGTATCGCACATGCTAGATACAGTTCTCCCAGTTGGAAATTTGAGTCAGGCACAATTGGATATACTCAAAGCAAGTATTACTATTGCTGAGACAAATATAAATACTGGCATTGTAGCGATTGATACTGCTACACAATCTATTGCAACACAAAAAAGCATCAATGCACAAATACATACGAGTGCAGATACAATTGTACATAGAAATATACAAGCACTGAAAGTGGCTAATGATATTCTTACACTTGCCGAGGCTGGTGCAACAACTGATGATATTAACGCACAAACTGCTATGGTAAAACAAGCACTAGCAGCAGTTAGCGTAGCACAAGCAGGCGTTGCAAGCGCCAGTGCAATGGTACAAAAAACTGTATTAGTATCACCGTTTGATGGCGTGATTACATTGCAGAATGCGAAGATAGGTCAAACTGTCGTACCAAGCAGTCCGATAGTTAGTGTCATTTCCACGTCTACGTATCAGATGGATGTCTATATTCCTGAAGTAAATATTGGTTCTGTAAAAATTGGACAGCACGCACAAATAACACTTGATAGTTATGGTTCAGGTATTGTATTTCCTGCGATAGTTACATCAGTAGATCCAGGAGAGACAATGACAAACAATATTCCATCCTACAAAGTAATTTTACAGTTTGTTAAACTAGATAGTCGTATCAAATCTGGCATGACAGGTAATGTAACAATTAGCATTGGAATTAGTAAACGAGTTCTTGCCATATCGGACAGCACTATTATTCATAAAGAAGATACGACGATTGTGATTTTGAAAACGCAAAAGGGAATCAAGCAACAGCAGGTAACAGTAGGTTCTATAGGATCAGACGGATATGATCAAGTTATTCATGGATTGAAAGTTGGTGATCAGATTGCGACTTTTGGAAACACGAACTAATTCATATTGTATTACAGAAATTTTACATGAAATATAAATTAAATATATGAATGAATCTCAGAAGACAGAATTGGTCAAACCATCTTTGATATCTAGAGTGAAACAGCACCCATATACTTTGCCTATTATAATCGCTATAATTATTTTTTCTATAGGTGCAAGTTTTATTATATTGAGAATTTTGGACAAACGGGTGTACACAGACAAATCAAGCATTGTCGCACCAGTTACTACATTGACTCCGACAACCTCAGGACTTTTGGAAGAAGTGGATGTACATGAGGGCGACACAGTCGGTCCATCCACTGTCGTCGCACGTGTTGGCAATGAACTGGTTAAAACAAAAACAGGTGGCATCATTTTATCAATCAATAATAATATTGGATCATTAGTTAATCCAGGAGAAGCTGTAGCAACTATGATAAACCCAGATGATTTACGAGTAGTTGCACAAGTAGATGAGGATAAAGGATTGAGTAAAATTCATGTTGGACAGCCAGTTACATTTACTGTTGACGCATTTGGATCCAAAAAATATTATGGAGTAGTTGATGAAGTGAGTCCAAGCTCACGTAATCAAGATGTTGTTTTTTCTATTTCTGATCAACGTGCAACGCAATCGTTCAATGTAAAAATTAGATTTAATACGACAGAATATCCAGAATTGAAGAATGGTATGTCTGCAAAAGTATCAATTTATATTAAATAATTGTATGTCCAATGTGGGTGCTGCGACACGCACAACCAGATTACAATGGATGGTGCTCTTGACTGTAATCTTGGGCACTTTTTTGGGTCGTTTGGATCAGACGATTGTCAACTTGGCAATTCCAAAAATTATGGGTAATTTTGGTATCACTGTGACAGCAGCAGGTTGGATAGCAACAGCATACATTTTGGCAAATGCAGTATTTGTTCCGATTTGGGGAAAGCTGGGCGATACTGTTGGACGAAAAAAAGTATATTTAATCGGATTTATTATTTTTATTTTTGGTTCGGCTCTTGCTGGTTTTGCATGGAATCTTACATCTTTGATTTTTTTTCGTGTCATTCAGGCTATTGCAGGATCAGCTGACTACCCAACTGCCATGGCTATTATTGCTGTTACATTTCGTTCACAAAAGGCGCGTGCGCAGGCGCTTGGTTTGTGGTCTGCTTCATTTGCCGCAGCAGCAGTTTTTGGTCCGTTGATAGGTGGGCCTCTTATTGATACCTTTGGTTGGCGCTCTGTTTTTTTAGTGAATATTCCTGTTGGGTTACTCGGACTTGGTATGGCGATTCATTACATAGAAGAATCAGTTTCTGATACAAAGACTCATATATTTGACTGGTGGGGAGCGACTCTGCTTGGTATTGCGTTGTCTGCAGTTGTTCTCGTCCTTAATCAAGGACCAACGTGGGGTTGGTTAGCTTGGCAAAGTATTTTATCGTATGTAACTGCAATTGTTTCTTTTACTATTTTTATTCAAATTGAAAAGACACATCCAGAACCAATTGTGGATTTTAAGTTTTTCAAAATTAAACCATTTGTTTATACATTACTCAACAGCTTTGTTGTGTTCATGGGAATGATGGGTGTCATTTTTTTGATTCCAATTTTTGCACAAACGTTTCTTGGATATGATGCGACGCAAACTGGGTATCTCTTTATACCAATGGCTGTTATTCTGATGATCGCAGCATCAATTGGTGGTCGGCTAACTGGAAAAATTGAAGATAGAGTTATTATTGTCGGTGGTACACTGATTGCAGCACTTGGGTTATCTCTTTTTATTTTTTTAGATTCACGTTCAAGCGCATGGGCTATTATACTTCCTATGTCCATAATGTCGTTTGGGTTGGGTTTGGGAATGGCACAGCGTACAAATATCGTTGCAAGTGTTGTACCAAAAGAGGAGATAGGTGTTGCTTCATCTATTTTGGCACTCGTCAGGAATATCGCAGGTGCTTTTGGTATTGCATTATTTAGCACAGTGCTTCAAAATCAAACAAAAAAGAAATTGCTTGAAATTTCAAAAAATAGTGCAATTCATACAACTACAATAATAGGTCATACAATAGGTATTGCATTGATGGAGTTGAAAGCCCAAGTATCTGCGTATAGCTATGTATTTGTTCTTGCAGCTTTTTTAGTCGGTATAGGTGCTTTCATAGGGTTGGGGATTAAATTGACCAAAGAACAGATGGAATAAGCAGAAGGTGAATAGATTGATATTGTCATGATGGAGTAGTTTGTTATTTTTTAGAAAGTTTTTAATGGTCGGGCTGGCGGGATTTGAACCCACGACCTCGTCGTCCCGAACGACGCGCGCTACCAACTGCGCCACAGCCCGATGTATATATTATCTATTTTTGTTGACCGTCCTATTATACTTATTTATTTAAAAAAATCAATAATTGTTCTATAGATGTATCTATGGTATTCTATAGGCACGTGTTAGTAAAGTGCATATATATTTTTATTGTTATGAAATCACTAGATTCTTTTTTTGAACAAGCTATTAGACAACAGGCATCAGATATTCATTTGGTCGGTGGAGAAAAACCAAGGCTACGCATTGATGGAGTATTAGTAGAAATTTATGATACACCACTTCCACCCAAAGAGTTGATGTCAGCTATTTTTGGTATTTTGTCTTTGGAGCAAAAAAAAACATTTGAAGAAACTCATGAATTGGACATGGGGTACAAGTTAAAAGATACGAGATTCCGTATCAATGTACATCAGCAAGAAGGAAAAATTGGACTAGCCGCGCGTTTAATTCCGCATGATATTCCAACGCCAGATTATTTGCGTTTTGAACCCACATTAAAACAGTTTACAACGCTTATTGATGGACTAGTTCTTGTTGTTGGTCCTACAGGGTCTGGAAAGTCTACGACAATTGCAAGCATGATTGAAGAGATTAATAAACAACGTAAAGCACATATCATCACGATTGAAGATCCGATTGAATTTCAATTTGAAGATAAACAGTGTTTGGTGGAACAGCGTGAGGTTGGCGAGGATACGTTATCGTTTGCCGAGGCATTAAAACATGTTTTGCGTCAAGATCCAAACGTAATTTTAGTTGGAGAAATGCGTGATCCTGAAACTATTGCGATTGTTCTTACTGCTGCAGAGACAGGTCACTTAGTTTTTTCTACATTACATACTTCTAGTGCAGCTGAAGCTGTTGAACGTATAGTTGATGTATTTGACGGTGCAAAGCAAAAGCAAATTTTGATTCAGCTTTCGGCAGTGTTGCGTGGCGTCGTTGCACAACAATTACTTCCTACAGTTGATGGACATCGCGTGGTGGCACGAGAAATTTTGGTGAATACACCAGCCATTGCAAATTTAATTAAAGAAAATAATATTTCACAAATACGCAGTGTCATACAGACAGGTACAAAAGATGGTATGGTTACTATGGAACATTCAGTCAAAGCATTATTGGATGAAGGATTGATTGACAAGGAAACGGCAGAAAAGCGATTGGAATTACAGCGAAAAGTGTAAAAAGTAAGTTATTGTGAGTGTCCCCTGATTATATGCCACGTACAATTACCCACGGGACAATGCAACATACTGCAGAATACGGAGTTGATTATGCTAATCGTATCCGTTTTTTGGTTGTTTGTATAGTTGTTATTGCTTGTATTATTATTGTACGTTTATTTATTTTAATGGTGCTTGAACATAGTTTTTATACTGCTTTAGCAACAGGATCTCAAGAAGTATACTCGCATCTTTTTCCTAAACGAGGAGATATTTATATTCAAGATTCTCGTACTGGACAAGTCTATCCCATTGCAATGAATAAAGATGTGTACACGGTTTTTGCAGATACAAGATTTATCAAGACAGACAAAAAGGCGCATGCTGTAGCAAACGCATTAGCAACAGTATTTCACTATGATGATTTGAAGAAATTGAAAGTGTATAAAGAAATAAATAGCAGAACTGATCCATACGTACGGTTGGAAAAAAATGTGGATAAGTCTGTCTTTATTCAATTAAAAAAAATGAAATTGTCTGGAATTAATGGTTTAACTACTATAAAACGTTTTTATCCAGAAGGTACACTTGCTTCTAGTGTTGTTGGTTTTGTTGGAAAGGATATTAAAGGTGATAATGTAGGACGATATGGGATTGAAGGATACTGGAATAAGGAGCTTGCTGGTCAGGAAGGATATTCTCGCGAAGCACGGGGTCTTAAAGGAACCTGGTTGCCACTTGCGGGACGATCTTTTCAACCTGCGCAAAATGGTGTTACTATATTGCTTACGATTGATCGTACATTACAATATACATTATGTAATGATCTGAAACAAAGCATGAAAAAATATGGAGCAGAGACTGCATCAGCTATTTTAATGAATCCACAGACTGGTGCGATACGTGTAATGTGTTCTTTCCCAAATTTTAATCCAAATACGTACAGTCAAGTTAATTCTTTGTCTGTATATAACAATAACACTATTTTTACTCCATACGAATCTGGTTCTGTATTCAAAATCGTTGGTATGGCAGGTGCTTTGAATGAAGGAGTGGTTACACCCAATACTACATTTATAGATTCTGGTAGTGCAGATGTTGGATGTAGAATTTCTGTTAGAAATGCAGATGATGCAGTATATGGAAAACAAACCATGACTGGTGTACTTAAAAATTCAATCAACACTGGTATGGTGTTTGTATTAGGAGATTCATTATTTCGTCAGTATGTACACACATTTGGTTTTGGTTTGGATACAGGGATTCGGTTGAGTACAGAAGAACCTGGGAATGTAGATTCGTTGTCACGCGATACAGGGAATGG
>QIHL01000066.1 GCA_003230965.1 Candidatus Magasanikiibacteriota bacterium
ATAAAATTCTATGACAAAAATACTTGGAATAGATCTTGGGACAACAAATAGTTGCATGGAAAATATTGAAGGTGGTCAGCCAAAAGTGTTAGAAAACAAAGAAGGGAATAGAACAACTCCATCAGTCGTGGCTATAAGTAAGACTGGTGAAAGATTGGTAGGACAGCTTGCAAAACGTCAGGCTGTTACAAATCCAAACAATACGCTCCATTCTATCAAAAGATTGATTGGACGTCGTTTTGAAGATAAAGAAACAAAAGAAGTGCAAAAACATGCTCCGTATGAAATAGTAAAAGATGGAGAGCGTGTGAAAGTAAAAATGGGAGATAAGACATTTACCCCACAAGAAATCTCTGCAATGATTTTGCAAAAATTAAAAGCTGATGCAGAAGAAAAGCTTGGTGAAAAAATTGAAGAAGCTGTTATTACTGTACCTGCATATTTTGATGATTCGCAACGTCAAGCTACAAAAGATGCTGGTGAGATTGCAGGATTGAAAGTCGCTCGTATTATAAATGAACCGACTGCAGCAGCATTTGCTTATGGATTTGACAAAAAAAAGGATCAACAAATAGCAGTATATGATCTTGGTGGAGGAACTTTTGATGTTTCTATTCTTGATATTTCTCATGACGGTGATCAGTCTACTGTTGAGGTAAAATCAACAAATGGTGATACCCATCTTGGTGGTGACGATTTTGATAAAAAAATAATTGAGTATATTCTTGATGAGTTCAAAAAGATAGAAGGAATTGATCTTTCAAATGATCCATTGTCACTTCAACGTGTAAAAGACGCAGCAGAAAAAGCAAAGATTGAATTGTCTAGCACACCAAAAACTGAAATTAATGAACCATTTATTACGTCTGGTGCTGAAGGTCCAAAGCATTTGAACCTAACATTGACTCGTGCAAAGCTTGAAGAGCTTGTAGCTGATCTGGTTGATAGAACAATGGAGCCTGTAAAGCAAGCTTTAGCTGATTCGGGTTTCAAAAAAGAAGATATTGATGAAGTAATACTGGTAGGTGGCATGACTCGTATGCCATTAGTACAAAAAAAGGTAGAAGAATTTTTTGGTAAAAAGCCAAATGTTTCTGTAAATCCTGATGAAGTCGTAGCTATTGGCGCGGCGATTCAAGCAGGACAACTTCAAGGTGATCTTGGAAAAGAAATTTTGCTTTTGGATGTTACGCCACTTTCATTTGGGTTGGAAACACTTGGTGGAGTTTCAACAAAATTGATTGAAAAAAATACAACTATACCAACAAGCAAATCACAAATTTTTTCTACTGCTGCTGACAATCAGCCAAGTGTAGAGATACATGTTCTTCAAGGTGAGCGACAGATGGCGACAGACAATAAATCACTTGGACGTTTTATGCTTGATGGTATTCCACCAGCACCTCGTGGTGTGCCACAGGTAGAAGTAAATTTTGATATTGACGCAAATGGTATTTTGAAGGTATCAGCAAAAGATAAAGCAACAGGTAAAGAACAAAGTATTCGTATTGAAGCAGCAAGTGGTTTATCTGATGAAGAAATTGAAAAAATGAAAAAAGATGCTGAAGTTCATGCAGAAGAAGATAAGAAAAAACGTGAATTGACTGATTTGCGTAATACTGCTGATACAATGGTTTATACAACTGAAAAAATGATGAAAGATGTAGAAGAGAAAAAGATTGATGTGACAGATGAAGAAAAGAAAAAAGTTACAGATGGTTTGGTAAAGCTAAAAGATTTGAAAGATAAAGATGATTTAGATGCTATAAAACAAGCATCAGATGAACTTTCCACTGTTGCACAAGCGATTGGTATGAAAATGTATCAGCAAGAACAAAAAGAACAAAAAACTAAAAGTGATACTCCAGCAGAAGAAGAAAAAAAAGATGAAAAGAAAAAAGATGATGCCGAGACAGTTGAGGGAGAAGTTGTTGACGATAAATAAGTGTAGAAGATAATTAGTAATAGGTGATGCGTAATTTTTCCATTATCAATAACTTCATAATTATAAAGAATTTACTGATAGCATTGTAGGTATGAAAGTTTTTTGAACAGATTATAATTAATCTGTCGCAATTGCATAAGAAATAAATGTCATGTCCAAAGATTACTACAAAGTATTAGGTGTTGAAAAATCTGCGTCTACTGATGAAATTAAAAAAGCGTTTCGCAAACTTGCTCACAAATATCATCCTGACAAAAAAACTGGTGATGAAGCAAAGTTCAAAGAAGTGAATGAGGCCTATCAGGTTCTCGGTAATGAAACCAAGCGAAAACAATTTGATCAGTTTGGTTCTGATTTTGAACAACAGGGCGGATTTGGTGGTGGAATGAATTGGGAAGATTTTATGCACGCGACTCGTAGTGGAGGTGGTGGTTTTCAAGGTGGCAACTTTGGGGGGATTGATCTTGGAGATATTTTTGGTGATATGTTTGGTTTTGGTGGCGGACGTGGACGATCGCAAACTCAACGCGGACGAGATGTTCAAATTGATGTTGAAATTTCGTTTCGTGAAGCAGTTTTTGGTACAGAAAAGAGCGTTAAATTAATGAAACGCAATGCGTGTGATGTTTGCAAAGGATCTGGTGCAGAACCAGGAAGTAATCACAAGACATGCCCAGAATGCAAAGGTAATGGACAGGTTCGCCACATCCAACAGACAATTCTTGGAGCAATACAAAGTGCAGCAACTTGTGGTACATGTGCAGGAACTGGGCAAGTTGCAGAGAAACAATGTAAACATTGTGGTGGTGATGGTGCAGTTCGTTCTGAATCAGAAATGAAAATTAAAGTTCCTGCTGGAATTGATGATGGTAGTACGCTACGTATTTCTAGCAAAGGTGAACATCCTGGAACAGGTGGTGCTGCTGGAGACTTGTATGTACGTGTCCATGTGAAATCAGAAAAAGGATATGAACGTCATGGTGATGATATTTATACACAAGTTCACATTAGTATGATGCAGGCAGCACTCGGTGATCACATTCATATTGATACGCTTGACGGGAGTAAGAAATTGAATATTCCATCTGGTACGCAATCGTATCAAAAATTTAGACTCAAAGGACTGGGTGTAACCAGATTACAGAGCAACAAGAGAGGGGATCAGTATGTAGAAATTATCGTAGATATTCCAAAGAAGTTAAGCCACAAGGCGAAGAAATTATTGGAGGAATTGAGTAATGAAATATAAAATAATATAAAATAAAATAGCCTTTTCATAAGGCTATTTTATATATATAAGTAGAGTATTAAATACTGTATAGGTATTTCAAAAATTTGTTTATTAAAGATACCTTAATGCTTTAATGAGTATTGATCCAGAATTTTATTTACTTGTGCATCAGCTTCTTTATTGCCTGTTCTTAATATATGAGTAATAGTAACTTTTTGAAATCCTTGCATTAAGTTCCATGCCTGAATAAAAAGTTTTTGAATTGTTGGTTCTTTTACTTTCCAATTTCGGTTGAGTTGTTCTACGACGAGTTTGCTATCTGCGATACAATGAACTTCTGTTGCACCTAGTTCTTTTACTTTTTTTAATGCTGAGATGATGGCTGAATATTCAGCAAAATTATTTGTTTGTCTTCCAAGCCATTCTCCATAGGCAACAAGAATTTTTTCTGATTCATCTTTGACTACGATTCCAGTTGCTGCAGGACCAGGATTACCGCGTGATCCGCCATCAGTGTATGTTGTGAGTTTCATATTTTTTTCAAGTCAACAATAGTAAGTTGTATATCGCGGTTGCCATTCCATTCATTCAAATCTATTTCAAATACCATATCTATTTTGTCGCCGACATTTAGTATCTTACTCCAGTCTTTACCATCACCGCGTGTTTCATCGCACATACCCCAACCAATAGTTTTTTTAATTTTCGGTGTATTGTGAGTAACCATAATTATAATATGGCTTGAATTTTTGCCAATAACTTTAAAATCTTTAACAGTTAATCCGCGTGCAAGGTATTTTGGTTTTGGATTGGAGATACCGAATGGTTTGAATTTATCCAAGAGATCAAATAGATTCCAATCAATATCTTCTAAACAGATTTCAGCATCAAGTTCAATAGTAGTGGAAAGGTCAATATTTTTTGTTTCTTCAATAAATTTTTCTATCAATGTTTTTTTGTATGAATTCAAAACATCTGTACTTTTGAGTGTGAAACCACAGGCCATTGGGTGTCCTCCAAATTTTTCAAAAAATTCAGGCACGCTTTGCATATTTGCAATCATATCAAATTGTTTTATGCTTCTGCCAGAACCAGTAATTTCTCCATTATTTAATGCCATTACCATAGTTGGTTTTTGGTAACGTTCTTTAATTCTACTTGCAATCAAACCAATAATTCCAGTTGGCCAGTTTTTTCCAAGAACAAAGAGAAATGGTGAATCCTGCTGATCTGGTTCAATTTGTATAATAGCTTCTTTTGTAAGTTGCTCTGTAAGTTTTTTTCTTTCTATATTATTTTGGTCTAGCTTGTATGCTAAGTCTATTGCATCAGTTGCACTTTCTGCGACCATCAGATTGTATGCGACATTTGCGTGATCCATTCGTCCTGCAGCGTTAATACGTGGTGCAATTTGAAAACTAATTGTTTCTTCAGTAAGTTTTTTTTTCATAGTTCCATCTTGGTCTACAAGTTTTGCTTCAAGTAAAAGCTTTTGTAGTCCGATTCGTTTCGTCTTGTTCAAAACGATGAGTCCATATTTTGTAAGTGTTCGTGATTCTCCGATTAGAGGAACCATATCGCCAACACTTGCAATTGATACCATATCTAGTTGCCACTTTTCAAATGCGTCGTGGGCTTGTCCGTCTGGTAGTGTATTGTTTGTTCTTTTGTGTTTTTTTAACATGGCTTGCATCAATTTGAATGCAACAGCACCACCTGCCAAATTTTTATCTGGGTATGATTCATCTACAATTTTTGGATGGATGATAGAATATGCTGGCGGGAGTTCTGTTGGAATAGAGTGATGGTCTGTAATAATTACATCTATTCCTAATTTGTTTGCTAGTTCAATTTCTTTTTTATTACTAATCCCACAGTCGCAGGTGATGATTAGTTTTGTTCCTCCTTCGTTAAGTAGTTGAATAGTATTTGTGTTCAATCCGTATCCGTCAGTTTCACGTTGTGGAAGAAATACATTTGTATTGCGATATCCCAGTGCACGAAAGGCTGATGTGAGTATAGTGGATGCACAAACACCATCAGCATCATAATCACCGTGAATAGTAATAGTTTCCTTATCATCCATTGCCTGCCAAATACGATTGATAGTTTTATCCATGTCTTTGAATAGATATGGATCAAAAATGTGTTCAGTATAATCTGGGTTCAAAAATTCATTGATTTTATTTTGTGTTTGCATGTTTCTGTGATACAACAAATTCACTACTACAGTTGGTAGCTCTGGATGCTCATCATAAAAAGATTGCGGTACAGGTGGAAGAATATGCCATTTTTTTTCTATCATATATTTTTTTCTTTTTGAAAGTCCCAATAACTATCTGCTAGGAAAAGTGAAAAAACAAGAAATGCTATGTCAAGACCAATATAATTAGTTATAAGTACATGGTTTATATGCATGGCAATCATAGTGATGCCAAGTAGAATCCAATGACCAATTGGACGTTTTGATGCTGGCGTTGCATATCCTATAGGTATTTTATTTCTAGCTTGTAAACAATATAGTGTGTATATAATGAGCCAAGGTATAATAAAGTACCATTGATATACTGACAGATCTTTATTATATACTTGTAACAAAAGATAATATGGGAAAAGCAGGAATAGTCCAGCTATAAACAAAAATATCACTTTGAGTTGGTACTGATAGCGTTTTGTTTTATGTCTATGATGCACACCCAGCTTCATAATTTATGAATAGAATACTGGCATAATTGTAAAAAAAACCATACCAATAACAGCTATTGTTGTAATGACGATCCAAAGAATCTCCATTTTTTTCTTTTTTCGTGCCATAGGTTATCTATTTAAAATAGCTAAATATGCTTTTGTGGGAATTTCTACTTTGCCTTTTCCCATAGAAAGCATTTTCTTTTTTCCTTTTTTTTGTTTTTCTAATAGTTTTCTTTTTCTAGATACATCTCCACCATAAAGTTTTGCTGTTACATCTTTTCGTAAGGCAGATAGACGTTCTGCAGCAATAATTTTTCCACCTATTAAAGCTTGAATTTTTATTACAAATTGTTGACGCGGAAGTGTTTTTTTCAAAGATTCTACAATTTTTTTTCCAATCTTGAATGCTTGGTCACGCCAGACAAGTGTTGCAAGTGCTTCTATAGATTCTTCTGCTATAGAAATATCAAGTTTTACAACATCAGCTTTTCTATAATTTTTGAAATCATAATTTAATGATGCGTAGCCACTTGTAACTGTTTTTAGTTTATCATAAAAGTCTGTAATCAGCGAGGCAAGTGGCATCTCGTAGTGGAGCATAGCTCTTTGATCCGTGCCCATACTCAAAAATTCAGTATTTTTATATATACCTTTTCGTTCAGATACCAACCCCATCACGTTTCCTATGAAATCTTGCGGGGCTATGAGGTCTACTGTCATCCATGGTTCTTCTACAGAAGTCACAAACTGTGGCTCTGGCAAATCTTGTGGACTTTTGACAGTTATCTTTTCACCATTTGTTTTTATGACATGGTATGCAACACTCGGAACAGTTGCAATGATATGAATACCAAACTCTCGCCAAATTCGTTCTTGAAAAATATCTAAATGTAACATACCAAGAAATCCGCATCTGAATCCAAAACCAAGTGCCTGTGATTGCTCTGGTTCAAATGAGATGGCTGAATCGCTCAGTTGCAATTTTTCCATTGCTTCACGCAGTGCCTGATAATCATCGCCTTCTTGAGGAAAAAATCCTGCAAACACCATTGGCTTGACTTCTTTGTATCCAGGTAATGGTTCTGTAGAAGGATTTTTTTCAAGAGTAATTGTGTCACCAACACGTATATTTCCAAGTTCCTTGAGTCCACTGACAACAAATCCAATTTGTCCATTCGCAAGTTCTGAGTCATACGACAAAGCAGGAGAATAATGACCGATATCTATAATCTCTGCTGTTTTACCAGTACGCATAAATTCAATTCTATCTCCCTTTTTTAATTGTCCGTCTAGCATACGAACCGATGCTATTACTCCGCGGTAGTCATCATAACATGAATCAAAGATTAAAGCGCGAGTTTGTTTGTTACTATTTTTTGCAGGTGGAGGAACATGGTTGATTACAGCATCAAGTATTGTGTCTACATTTTCTCCAGTTTTTCCAGAACATGTAAGAATCTCTTCTTTTTTGCAACCGAGTAAGTGGATTACTTCAGCACTGACTTTTTTAATATCTGCATTTGGTAAATCAATTTTATTTAGAACTGGAATAATTGTAAGGTCTTGTTCAATCGCGAGATAGAGATTGCCAATCGTTTGTGCCTGAACACCTTGAGTTGCATCAATTAGCAGAATTGCTCCCTCAACAGCTGCAAGAGAACGAGATACTTCATACGTAAAATCAACATGCCCAGGTGTATCTATCAAATTGAGTATATATCCTTTGTATTGCATTTGAACTGGCTGGAGTTTGATAGTAATACCGCGCTCCTGCTCTAGTTCCATTTGATCAAGCAATTGTGCTTTCATATTTCGTTTGTCAACTGTTCCTGTCAATTCCAAAAAACGATCAGCGAGCGTACTCTTGCCGTGATCTATATGTGCGATAATGCAGAAATTTCTAATCTGTTCGTTCATACGTTTGACCTATACTCTACCTGTTTTTGGTTTTTTTAGCAAGGTATGCCATTTTAAGTTGCTTGCCATCTATTTACCTGTTACACTACTGCCCGTATGGAATATAAAATTTTGAAAAATGATGAATACAAAACCTCATTCAACATTGTCGTGCATCATCCAATGCAGTTGTGGGAATGGGGAGAGTTACGAAAGTCTGAAGGAACTACTGTTGTTCGTGTCGTTGGTTTTGAGGGAAAAGAAATAAAAGAAGCTCTTCAATTTACGCTTCATCCTTTACCTATTGTCGGATATTCAGTTGGATATGCACCACGAGGCAGTAAACCATCAAAAGAATTGCTTGATTTTTTGTTTGATTGGGGCAAGCAACATAAGATTAGTCATATTACATTTGAACCTAACATTCAGAAAAAAAATGCAGAAGGATTACTACAAATCAGATCAAATTTGGTTTGGTCAGGACATACAATGTTTACACCATGGCAGTTTTTGTTGGACTTAACAAAAGACGAAGAAATGTTGCTGAAAAATATGAAGTCAAAAACACGATACAATGTTCATTTGGCAGAACGTAAAGGTGTAAAAATTAGAGAAGCAAAGACAAAACAAGACGTTGAGATATTTATTCAAATGTATTTGGATACATGTACACGTCAGTCATATCATGGGAGGGATGCTACATTTTTACGAACTGTGTGGAAATATCTAGGCGGAAAATATGCTTTTATTTTAATTGCGTACAAAGGCAATGAAGCTTTAGCGAGTTATATGTTATTTTTGCATAACGGTGTGCTGTACTATCCGTATGGTGGATCATCAAAAAAAGGACGAAAAATTATGCCAGCAAATTTACTTATGTGGCGTACAATTCAATTTGGTAAACAACATGATGCACGTATGTTTGATATGTGGGGTGCACTTGGGTCAGAGTATAATTTGAATGATCCATGGATTGGTTTTACAAGATTCAAAGAAGGATATGGCGGAACGCGCGTTGAATTTGTTCATTCATTTGATTTAGTTATGAATCCGAGGATTCGTTTATTGTATGAGTTTTTATATCAATCTCGTAAATGTGTATGGAGTATGCAACGGAAGTTGAAAAAGTATAAACCGCAGTAATATCTGTGGTTTTTTGATTATAGTATGTAGATTAACAATTACACATCATCTGGTTCATCAATATGTGCTGGAATACGAACCATACGATACCAGTTTTTCTTTAATGTTTGTTGAAGAGCAGACATTTCTTCAAGTTTCATCAATCGTAAAACTAGACCATACACAATGAGTCCGACAGTAGCAGACACAATACCTTGTATGGCGATACCCCATAAGCGCGTCATATTAACATATTGTCCAAGAAATATTTTTCCACCTTGAATTGTAAAAGCCATAAGTACAGCAGCAATAGAAATTTTTGCAAGTAATATAAAGATTTTACCTTCTTTTAATGAACCGATTTTTTTTCGCAGTAGAAGCCAAAGAATTATCAGTTGAATAACCATAGCAATTGAATAAGAGAGAGCAATACCAGAAATTCCTAAGATATTTTTTAAGTACAAAGCAAGCAAAATAGTTATGACAGCTCCAGCTAGGTTACCCCACAATGGCGTCCATATATCTTGGACAGAGTAAAATACTCGTACAATCATTGGAATCAGAGATTGGGCAAAGAGCGAAAGTGAAAAAAAAGCTAGTGTATTTGCTGTTTCAATAGTATCAGTCCATGTAAATTGTCCAGTACCCAACAGTACTCGGACGATTTGAGCACGAAGGAGTAATAGAATAATTGTTAGTGGAATAATGAAAAATAAAATTTGTCGTACAGTACGGATAAAGTGATTAATCATGGCATCTAGTTTTCCTTCAGAAACGAATTGTGATAGTGTTGGAAATGCTGCCAATGCAAAAGAAATTCCGATAATGCCAACTGGAGCATATTGTAAATTATTTGCTAGATTATAAACTGCAATACTTCCAGCACCGAGAGTTGATGCGAGTACCATAATACCTGTGAGATTCAACTGATTTGTTGCAAGACCCAACGTGCTAGGTATTGTCATTGAAGCGATTTTTCTTACATGTTTATTTTTCAAAAGCAACATCGGTTTGTAATGAAATCCATGTTGAAAGAATGTTGGCAGTTGAATAATGAGGTGTAATATAGCCCCGAGAATAACGCCATAGGCAAGTCCATTAATTCCCCAAATTGGTACAAAAAATATAGCTCCGATAATAATACCTGTATTATATAAAATTGGTGTGAGAGCATAAATAAAAAAAGAACGAAAACATTGGAGTACACCACTTACAACGCTACTGATTCCCAAAATAATCGGAGATAAAAACATGATGCGTGTGAGTACAATAGTTGTTCTTAGTTTTTCATTTGAAAATCCTGGTACAATCCAATGCATGAATTGTGGTGTAAAGATAAATAAAATAGTACATGCAATGAGCAAGAACAAACCAAGTATATTGATAATTGCATTTGCAACATTCCATGCTTCCTCTTTGTCTTTTGTCAAGAGTTCCATAAAAACCGGAATAAATCCGGCTGTGAGTGCACCAACAATTAGCAAATTGTATACAAGATCTGGTATACGAAATGCTGCATAGTACGTATCCAAGATATTTCCTGCACCAAAGTAGTGTGCAAAAATGCGATCACGAAAAACGCCCATCAATCGGCTTGCAAAGGACGCGATTGCAAGAATTATTGCAGCACCGGTAATTGTGCGTGTTTGTTTTGAAAACAATCGTCTGATCATCATATCAAGACGTTGGTATGTAGAGTGTCAGCGTCATGTGATCTGTTCCACGTATACTCCAATCATCGTTGATGAGCAATTGTCCGTCAATATGATTTGGACCAGAAAAAGAAAATATTTTTTGATTTATAGTATCACTTGATTTTATGATTTTGTATCCATTTTTTTGTAATTTTGTTTTGTAATAGGCAAAGATAAAATCTGGTTCTGCATCCAAATTATTCCATGAAATGTTTACAATATCTGGATGGTTTGTATTATGTAGGAGTTGTCTAATTGCATTTAAGTTCGTTAGTTTTTTATTTGATAAATTTATTTTGTTCTGTGGTGGAAGTTGAATATGCAAAAGAGAAAAGATAGGGGATAAGATGACGCTTGGGATGTGAGAGGCGATTGCTATACTACGTCCTTGAGTTTGTCCAGATACAAATGAAATAGAGCTGATGTTGTCTTTGTCATAAATGAGGATATTTTTTGGGACAGAATCAGGAATAGTAGCAATTTGTTTTAAACTTGGATTGGCGACAAATTTTATTAAAATCAGCATTCCGAGCAAAACCAAAAATAAACAACCACAGCTGCTAGTGCAGCTGCTTTTCGCACATGAGTGCTTTTTTGTTATATCTTCTATTGGAGGTTCTTTTATTTCGATGTCCTCAACAGATCTACGCATAGAGAAAGTATGTATCATAATGATAGCAAAGTATAACGGTTTTGTACATTCTTTTTGTATGCTATACTTGAAGCACTTTTAATTTTTATATATGAAAATAACATTTTGTGGCGCAGCGCATGAAGTAACTGGTTCATGCCATTATATTGAGACAAATAAAAAGAAAATTTTATTTGATTGCGGAATGTTTCAAGGAGGAGATTTTAATGAATCAAAAAATGAGGATGCTTTTTTATTTAATCCGAAAGAAATTGATGCAGTCATTGTAAGTCATGCTCATTTGGATCATACCGGGCGTATTCCAAAACTTATAAAAGAAGGATATGCAGGACCAATTTATGGCACAGATGGGACGTTAGAGCTTGCGCGATTAGTTTGGAAGGATGCGTATCATATTATGTCGTATGATAATAAAAAATTTAATCGTCCGATTTTATATAATGAGCAAGATATTCAAAAAACTATTCATCTTTCAAAACCTATAAAGTACCATGAAACTATTGATCTTGGCGACGGCGTAACGGTTGTTCTTCGTGACGCAGGACATATTTTTGGATCTAGTTTTATTGAATTGTATGCGGATGGAAAAAAAATTGGGTTTTCTGGAGATATAGGAAATGTACATGTCCCTATTCTTAAAGCAACAGAACCAATTGATACATTATTTGATTTATTAATTTGTGAGTCAACATACGGAGATAAAATTCACAAATTAGAAAAAATGCGCAAGCAGATTTTACTTGAATACATCAAAGAAGGTTTTACACGTGGTGGTACAGTTTTCATGCCAGCATTTTCTCTTGAGCGAACTCAAGAAATTCTTTATATGCTTGATGAATTGAGTGACGAAGATTATACACTGCCAAAGTTTCCTATTTTTTTGGACAGTCCGCTTGCGATTGATGCAATGCCAACGTATGAGAAATATACGGATTATTATAATGCCATTGCTTTAGAGAAATATAAAAAAGGTGATGACTTTTTTGATTTTCCGCAGCTAACAATTACTCGTTCTGTTGAAGAATCCAAAAAAATAAATACTATAAAAGGACCAAAAATGATTATTGCTGGTGCTGGTATGATGAATGGTGGGCGTATCTTGCATCATGCACATCGGTATTTATCAGATCCAAAATCAACATTGATTATCGTTGGATATCAGGCACAAAATACACTTGGTCGTAGATTACATGAAGGTGCTAAAAAAGTGAAAGTTTTTGGTGATAGTATTCATGTGAAGTGCACAATTAAAGCGATTAGTGCACTTTCTGCCCATGGTGATCAAAAGAAATTGATGGATTGGATTGGGAGTGGTAATGAAATACCAAAGAAGATTTATTTTGTTCATGGTGAACCGCATGTTGCAACTGAACTAGCTCATCGTGTACAAAATACGTACCATGTTGAAACGTTTATACCAGAAATTGGCACTGTAATAGAAGTTTAAAAAAGTATAATATGTGTTTTAGGTAAAAAAAAAGAAGGTTGGACAAAGCAGTATTGTCCTTCCTTCTTTTTTGGGCTAGTTTGCCCATGGATGAGGATCTTCCAGCGTGAGATCTGCTATCATCACTTCTCCTCCATCATATGTTTTTTGTATAGTGATGATGTTTTCTTATGGAATTTAAGCTTAAATCAAATTATAAACCTGCAGGTGATCAACCAGAGGCAATAAAGTGTCTTGTTTCTGGTTTGGAAAAAAATATTGATAAACAAACATTGCTTGGTGTAACTGGTTCTGGAAAGACATTTACAATCGCAAATGTGATTCAGCAGGTGCAGATGCCAACACTTGTCATTGCACACAATAAGACGCTAGCAGCACAGCTATGTAACGAATTTAGAGAATTTTTTCCAGATAATGCAGTAGAATATTTTGTGAGTTATTATGATTATTATCAACCAGAAGCGTATATTGCATCATCTGATACCTATATTGAAAAGGAAGCACAAGTAAATGAAGAGATTGATCGTCTTCGTCACGCCTGCACGCAAGCATTACTCACACGCAATGATGTGATTATTGTTGCATCGGTTTCTGCTATTTATGGATTGGGTTCACCAAAGAAATACGAAAAAATTATTTTGCATGTATCTGTTGGTGATAAACTTGATCGTCGCGCAATACTTAAACAATTGGTTGCAATGCAATTTGAACGAACTAATACAGATATAAGACGTGGAACGTTTAGAATGCGTGGACCAACATGTGACATTATGCCTGTAAATGAAGAAAAAATTTATAGACTAGAAATTACTGAAAAAATTAATGAAATTCAACAGATTGATCCGATAACAAGAAAAATTTTACGAACACAAAAAGATCTTTGGCTTTTTCCTGCAAAACATTATGTTGTGGAATCAGATGAACTGAAACATGCGTTTGTATCAATTCAGGCTGAATTAAAAGAACAACTTAAATATTTTCAAAAGCAAGGAAAATTATTAGAATATGAACGATTACGTAGACGTGTAAAATATGATTTAGAATTGATTAAAAATATTGGTTATTGTAATGGAATTGAAAATTATTCTAGATATTTTGAAGGACGTGTTCATGGAGAACCACCGTTTACTTTACTTGATTATTTTATTTATTCTTCAAAAGAAAAAACAAAACAACCTAGCAATAGTAAAGGATTTTTGACAGTCATTGATGAATCACATGTTACGATTCCACAAATTAGAGGTATGTATATGGGAGATAAAGCACGCAAAGATGTATTGGTTGAACATGGATTTCGGTTGCCGAGTGCTCGTGACAACCGTCCTTTGATGTTTGAGGAATTTGAATCTAGAACTGGACAGATAATTTATGTGTCTGCAACTCCAGCAGAGTTTGAATTAAAAGAAAGTACACAGATTGTTGAACAGATTGTTCGTCCAACAGGTTTAGTAGATCCAGAGATTTTTATTTGTCCCATTACAAGTAAAAAAGAAAAGAGAATATTATCTCAAGTAGAAGATGTTATCCAACGCATTCAGGATAGAATTATAAAAAAAGAACGAACACTTGTTACTACACTCACAAAAAAAATGGCAGAAGATTTATCTCAGTATTTAGAAGAGAAAGGAATTTCTGTTACCTATATTCATAGTGATATTAAAACACTGAAACGTATTGAGATTATTACAGAATTACGTAAAGGCGTAATTGATGTAATTGTTGGAGTAAATTTATTACGTGAAGGTTTGGATATTCCAGAGGTTTCGCTTGTTGCAATTCTTGATGCAGATAAAGAAGGATTTTTGCGTAGTCAGACAAGTCTTATTCAAACTATCGGACGTGCGTCTAGAAATGTGAATGGTCAAGTAGTGCTATATGCAGATCACATGACAGGTTCTATTACGCGTGCCATTGAAGAAACCGAACGACGTCGTAAAATTCAGTTAGCTTATAATAAAAAATATAACATTACACCGCGAACAATTCAAAAGAATATTAGTAATATCTTGGAAGAGTTCGGTATTGATTCATCAAGTATCAGAAATAAAAAGACACAAAGACAAAAGGGCAATAAAAATAGATTGTCTGTATTAGATCTTGACTTGATTGGAGATAATCGGACTTTTTCAGAAATTATTTGTGAAAAAGAAAAACAAATGAGAGACGCTGCAAAAAAACTTGAGTTTGAATTGGCTACAGTGTTGCGAGATGAAATTGCGGAGTTAAAAAAACGAGAGAAGAAAAAGATACGTAAAAAAAAGTAGTTATTTATATTCAATCACTCCCTGTTGCATATTCTCCTTGCGGTAGTGAGCGACGGCAAGGCGAAGTTTATCAAATTCAAATGCACCATCAAAGCGATTGTGTAATGTTCGTAATTGTTCTGGTACGCCTTTCTCTTTGAGAGATACACAAATTTTTTTCAAATCTCGTTTATCAAGAAAATCATGTATATTAATTTTGTACCCTTGTTCATAGAGCTCTGCGAGATGACTATAAATTGTTGACGGTTTGAGATTTCGTTCTTTGGCAATAATTCCGATAGGCATGCCTTGGCGGTAATAGGCGTAGGTAATTTGTTGGGTAGTTCCTTGAACTTTTTTGCCAGCTTTATCTTGTTCTTGAATAAACTTTGTAATTTCGTCAATAAACTGTTGACCATAGCGTGCAAATTTTTTATCTGCAATGCCAGATATTTTTTTCATATCTGTTTCATTAGACGGCATAGCATGAACCATTTCATCTAGTGTTTTGTCAGAAAAAATATGATAGGCTGGAATGTTTGCATGTTTTGATAGCGTAAAACGTAAATCACGCAAACGATCAAATAGTACTTCCTCAGTATCTTTGCGTTTAGAGATTGTCTTTGTATCCTTTGTACTTGCACTAATTGCACGTTCTTCAATATAGGCGAGGTTAACAAATTGTACAGATTCATCCGTGGTCAATACGCGTGCGCCGATTGTGGTGATTTTGAGTGCGTGATGTTTATCATACGCCACATCAATCAATCCAAGATTGAGCATTTGCAAAATGTATTGTTGCCAATCGTCTATGGAAATGTGTTTACCTGCGCCATAGGTTTTGATAGTGTTGAAGCCGTGCGAGAGCAGGTCTTGCTTTTCTGATCCACGTAAAATGTCAATGAGCATTCCGATGGCAACATCTTGTTTGGTTCTGGCAATAGCGGATAGTGCGATCTGTGCAATTTTTGTACCATCAAATAATTCTGGTGGATTTTCACAGACATCGCAGTTATGACAGTCTTTTGTTACTTCTTCACCAAAATATGAGAGCAAGATGCGTCTGCGACAAATTAGTGCATCAGCAAATTGTTGCATACGTTCCAGTTTAGCAATCTGTAGTTGTGGTTGTCCTGATTCAACAGCAAATTTTTTTAATAATACGACATCAGCCAGAGAATAAAAGAGCAATGCCTCGCTCGGTAATCCATCGCGACCAGCACGTCCAATTTCTTGGTAATATCCCTCAAGGTTTTTTGGTAAGTTATGGTGAATCACGTATCGGACGTTTGATTTATCAATTCCCATTCCAAAAGCGACAGTTGCGACAATTACATTTATTTTTCCATGAATAAAGTCATCTTGTGCACTAGCACGTTCATTTGGGTACATTCCAGCGTGATAGTATGTTGCTCTGATTCCATTTCTCACAAGTACATCAGAGACGTGTTCAGTTTGTTTGCGAGAGAGGCAATATATAATGCCTGATTCATTTTTTCTTTTTTGTACGAATTGAATAATACGATCTATTCGTTTTTTTGCTGGTAATACAGAAAGCTGTAAATTTGGTCTGTCAAATGATGAAATAAAAATTTTTGGATCTTTCAATCGGAGTTGAGAAAGTATATCTCGGCGTGTAATTTTGTCAGCAGTTGCTGTAAGTGCAATAATTGGAATATCTGGAAATACATTTTTGAGTGTACGCAGTTTTGTATATTCTGGACGAAAGTCGTGACCCCATTGTGAGATGCAGTGCGCTTCATCAATTGCAAATAGTTTTACGTTAAATTGTTTGAGCAGGTATTGAAAATTTGGTAGCACCAGTTTTTCTGGAGAGATATACAGGAGGTCAACTTTTTTTTCTTTTATATTATTCAATACGTCTTGGTACTCGTCTTCGTCTAGAGAACTATTCAAATATACTGCACGTACATCAAGTTCTTGCAAGCCTTCAACTTGATCTTTCATAAGTGCGATGAGTGGAGAAACTACAACGGTTAGTCCATTTATAATTATTGCTGGGAGCTGATAGCACAGCGATTTTCCGCCACCAGTCGGCATGATGACAAGACAATCTTTTCCATCCAAAATCGTCTGCACTATATCTTCTTGCATCGGACGAAAAGAATCAAAACCTAAAGTATGTTTCAATGTTTGTTTTGCTGTGTCAATGGTCATGAAAATAGAGTTATTATTTTTTCTTTCTCAATCTTATTCATCTTTTTAATTTGTATTTCTCGTTTGCTTGCATTTGATCTATTGGTACATTTTTCTGTGTAGACAAGTTGTATTGGTAAGTGGGCTCTAATATATTTTGAACCTGAGCCATTTTTGTGTGCTTCAAGTCGTAATTCCAAATTTTTTGCAATGCCAGTGTAGAGAGATCCGTCGCCACACCGAACAATGTAGAGTGTATACATAATGGAATGAGTATACAGTATCTGTCCATTCTTTTCAAAATTAGAATAAAAATAAAAACAACCTACTGGTTGTAATTCAAATATAATTGTATTAGCCCTTACCCTGCACATCTACATGAAAGCAGAAGGCAGGGAGGACGAAGGCCGCCTGTTCAGTGGTGAAGTATACTCCACCACAGCAGAAATGGAAGAGCATTTGCATAAATTGCAAATGCGGTAGCAAATAATTTCATTCATTTTTCCTTTCCAAATTGTATTTTGGCTTTGAGGATTTTTTTATTGCGCGAGCATTTGTACAGAATTGCGACCAGTCTTTTACAAGACTAGATATTTATACCAGTTTTTTATTAATTTGTCAAGTATTTGTACAAGATGACCACATCGTGGACAAATTCATAGTTTTTTCTGCAAACTGTAATGGTGTTAAATAATTAAGATTTTCA
>QIHL01000080.1 GCA_003230965.1 Candidatus Magasanikiibacteriota bacterium
TAATATAATTTATATTTTTTTATACGTTATCAATTACTTTTGTACGACGTTTATGAAAAAAATTATCTATACTATAATACTGCCAAGATTTGCCAAGATAGAGTGCGACAAAAACAATAATATAAATAATTGAAGTACCAATATCTGTTGAACCAGCTACGTATGGACCACCAAACCCTTCTACAGTTGACCAAATAATAAATGCAAGAGCAATACCTCCTGCTATTGCCAATTTAGTAAACCATCCGAATATGAGCGCGAGTGCTAGAGCTGTTTCAACAATTGCTATAAAAATACCGAAAAAGTGTGGGTTTACAGATACAATATGAATCCAAAAACCAACCCATATTTGTACGAATGCTGGTTGTCCGTGTACGCCATCAATCAAATAGCTTGTAAAATTATTAAGAAAAGTTGGGTTCCATTTAAAAGATGCATTAATTAACCATATAAATCCAAATACAATACGCAATATGGCAAATGATTTTCCTTCACTTAATTTTAATTCTTTTTTCATAAAAAAATATTTAATCTTTTAACTGCTAATGTAATGGCGTTTATTTATTTTTATTATATATCTATTTTATCACATTACACTAATATACAGTAACAATATTTTGTGGATAACTAATAATCTTAGTTTCAGACATCTCACACATTTTAGTTAGTGAATAAGTTTGTGGTGTTTTTGTCAGCGTTAGTTGACGGGCTTGACCTATATTTTTTTGGCAGGTATACTGTTCACATATATTGAATTCTATTATATTATGGATCAAAAAAATCTTGACCGTTTAATTGCCTTATCCGCCACGACAGGCGATCGGCTGATTGTATATGATTCTAGAACTGAACAATCTATTGTTCTTTTAGATTTGGATGATTACGAACGTATCATTTTGTCTGATAGTAAGCGTAATGTACGTAGTTTATCAAGTAAACAAATGCTTGATCAAATCAATCGCGATATTGATATTTGGCGTGCAAATTTAGAAGATAAAGAATCTGTAGAACGCACGGAAATGTTTGATGAAGATTTCGTTGAGCATCCACTGTCAGATTCATTTGAAGAAGATTATTCTCATATACAGTCTTGGCATACTGCAGGTGATGTTTTGACTGAACATTTTGCAAATTCATTTCCTGCACAAGTAGAATCATCTTCGGTCGGAGAAGATACCTGGGATATTGATGACGACATAGATTCTGTTGAAGATAAAAATAATAGAGAAGAAAAAACTCTTGAACCCATGTATCAGCCGTTGCCACAACCAGAAGAAGAGGCTCATAAACCTATGTCAATTCTAGAAAAAACAGTTGATGAAGAAGTAAACTGGCAGGAAGAAGAGAATGTTGATGACGAACCTATATTTTTGGAAGAGCCTGTTTGAGAAATGTTAAAATACAAATTTAGTTATTCATCCACAGTTTTTTATGAGTTAGTCACGTTTTGCTCTTGACGGATTTTTATGGATACGTTATACTGCTGACGTTTTTATGTACAGAGTTTCTCTAGTGCATAAGTATACTTTTTATTATTTATTTATAGGCAAAACCGCTGGATTACAAATCTATCTCGACCACTCGAGCTAGTGCGGAAAATATGTGACGTATGGCAGACTTTGATCGCTCAAAGCCACACGTAAATGTTGGTACTATTGGTCACGTTGACCATGGCAAAACTACGACAACAGCAGCTATCTTAAAGGTAGCAGCAGCACACGGGCTTACTGCCCAAGCTAAAGATATTGACGCTATTGACGCAGCACCAGAAGAAAAGGCGCGTGGTATTACAATCGCAACAGCTCATGTAGAATACGAGACTGAAAAGCGCCACTATGCGCACGTTGATTGTCCAGGACATGCGGATTACGTAAAGAATATGATAACAGGTGCTGCACAAATGGACGGTGCTATTCTTGTTGTGTCGGCAGCAGATGGTCCGATGCCTCAGACTCGTGAGCACATTTTGCTCGCTCGTCAGGTTGGTGTGCCATATATTGTAGTTTTTTTGAATAAAATTGATCAAGTGTCAGATCCTGAATTGATTGACTTAGTAGAAGAAGAAATTCGTGATCTTTTGAAGAAGTATGATTTTCCAGGAGATGAAATTCCAATCATTCGTGGTTCAGCACTCAAGGCACTTGAGAATCCAAGTGATGAAGAGGCTTCCAAACCTATTATGGATCTCTTGCATGCATTGGATGAATATATTCCAGACCCGATTCGTGATCTTGATAAACCATTCCTCATGCCTATTGAAGATGTCTTTTCCATTGAAGGACGTGGAACAGTTGTAACTGGTCGTATAGAACGTGGTATTGTAAAGATTGGTGAAGAAGTTGAAATTGTTGGTATGAAACCAGAAACTTCAAAGACCACTGTGACTGGTGTAGAAATGTTTAATAAATCCCTCAAACAAGGTCAAGCTGGTGACAACGCAGGTATTCTCTTGCGTGGTACCAAAAAAGACGAAGTGGAGCGTGGTATGGTATTGGCAAAGCCTGGTACTATCACTCCGCATACTGAATTTGAGGCTGAAGTATATATTTTAACAAAAGAAGAGGGCGGACGTCACAAGCCATTCTTCAAAGGATACAAGCCACAATTCTATATCCGTACAACTGATGTGACTGGTGAAATTGTCCTCCCAGAGGGAACAGAAATGGTTATGCCTGGTGACACTATTAAATTAACGATTAAACTCATCATGCCAGTTGCTATGGAAGAACAAGTACGCTTTGCTATTCGTGAAGGCGGACGTACAGTTGGTGCTGGCGCTGTTACGAAAATTATTCAGTAATTACTTCAATGAATGAGGGAGGAAATTTTCCTCCCTCATTTCATTGTTTTATCGCTCATTTTTTTATGTCTCAAATTGCTTCAGTAAAAACAAAACAGACGGACAAAGTTGATACACAAACGGAAGGACCTAAAATTCGTGTGAAAATTCGTGCATACGATAGCAAGATTATTGATACTGCCGCAAAGACAATTGTTGATACAGCAGAACGCAACAATGCACAGGTCATCGGACCAGTACCTTTGCCAACATCTGTAAATAAATTTAGTGTGAATCGTTCAACATTTGTCCACAAGACTTCATCAGAACAATATGAGATGCGCACGCACAAACGTATAGTTGATATTATAAATTCAACCCCAAAAGCCATTGATGCTCTTATGAGTTTAAACCTTCCGAGCGGTGTGGATATAGAAATTAAGATGCTCTAGATTTAGTATGTTTCATCCACAGTATAAAGCTCTTGACAGAAAGTATAAAGCACAGTAGAATAAAGGTCATAAAGTTTTTAAGACCAAACGGACCTGATGAGTCATACAGATAAGATTGCATATTTAATTTAGAAATATGCAAAAACATCTGATTCAGCTCATGGTACCGGAAAGGAAACATTTATTTACAAAATATTGTACATGCCATTTCTTTACGGATATCCGTACGAAAAGGCTAGAAAGAACGTCAAATCTTTATTCAAGGTTTTCTGTTCTTTCTAGTTTTTTATTAAAACAAGAAAGATTTTGACTTTTCTATGCGTTGCATTCTCGGTACAAAACTCAACATGACACAAGTATTTCGTGAGGACGGCACTGTTGTTCCTGTCACACGTGTGAAAGCCGGTCCATGTGTCATTACTCAAGTCAAGACCAAAGATCATGATGGTGTTTCTGCTATTCAAATTGGATATGGTACACAAAAAACATTTAGATTAAATAAAGCACAGCAAGGTCATTTGAAAGGATTAGATAGTGTACGAGTGATGCGAGATGCACGTGTTGACGAAGAAGATGACACATTGAAGCGCGGTGATATTTTTACAGTGAGTATTTTCCAAGTAGGGGATAAGGTAAAAGTGGAAGGAACCTCAAAAGGAAAAGGATTCCAAGGTGTAGTGAAACGTCATGGATTTCATGGTTCTCCTGCCAGTCATGGTCATAAAGATCAGTTACGTATGCCTGGAAGTATTGGCGCAGGTGGTGTTCAACGCGTATTTAAAGGAACGCGTATGTGTGGTCACATGGGTGATGCAAGCGTAACAGTACAGAATTTGGAAATTGTGGAAGTCCATCCAGAAAATAATGAATTATTGGTAAAAGGTGCAGTTCCTGGTTCACGTGGCAGTCTTTTGATTATTAGTACAGATTCTGGTGTTATAGAATCAATAAAAGAAAATGTACCTGTAGAGGAAAAAATAGCGATAAAGGAAATAAAAGATGAGGTTCTTGCAGAAGTCAATGCTAAAGTAATTGAATAACTTGTATGAAATTGCCAGTGTACGACAACAAAGGAAAAAAACAGGCAGACATGGATGTACAGGATGCTATTTTTGGTGTGAAACCAAAGAAAGGTGTGATTCATCGCGTGTATGTGGCTCTTGAATCAAACGCACGAGAACCGTGGGCGCACAGCAAAGATAAAAGTGAAGTTCGCGGTGGTGGAAGGAAACCATGGAAGCAGAAAGGTACGGGTCGTGCTCGTCATGGGTCAATTCGTTCTCCAATCTGGAAGGGTGGCGGTGTTACGTTTGGTCCATTGAATATTCGTAATTATACAAAAAAAATAAATCGTAAAATGAACCAAAGCGCAGTTCGTATGTGTTTATCAGATAAAGCAATACACGAACAGGTGATGGTACTTGATGGTTTTACTCCTGATGGAAAGACAAAAACATTCTCTATTCTACGTCAAGCATTACCAGGAGCAGGAAGGAGTACATTGATTTTAGAAACGAATAACACAGAAAAACTTGGATTGGCTGTTCGCAATATCTCTAATGTTCACATGCAACAGGCTGCTGATGTAAATGTCGTAGATTTGCTCCATCATCAATATGTGGTTGCTACTAAAGAGGCGATTATGGTGCTTGAAAAACGTCTGGCTATATAATATTTTCGTATGAGTATCATTGATAAAATGAAAAAGTCTTTATCCGCTAGCGTTTCGTCGGATAAAAAAAATAAGACTCTCAAGGCTGACACTGTTTCTGATACGAAAAAAATACCAGCTACAACATCACCAGCACCAGCGAGCACAAAACCAGTTACTGGAATAAATCGTATTTTGTTTCAACCACTTGTAAGTGAAAAGGCAGCTCATGATCAGACACTCGGGAAATATACATTTGTCGTAGAACCAAATGCAACGAAAGTTCAGATTAAACAAGCGATCAAAACAGTATATGATATTACTCCAACAGCAGTTCATGTTTCTCACATGCAGGGAAAAAGTGTTAGATTTGGACGGCATCTTGGTAAGCGTCGTGATTGGAAAAAAGCCATTGTGACCTTACCAAAGGGAAAGCATATTGATATTCACGCAGGAGTATAATAGCAGTATATGGTAGTAAAGAAATATAAACCAACAACTCCGGGACGTAGAAAGTCTAGTGTATTGAAGTCTACGGAATTGGCTAAGAAACGTCCAGAAAAGTCATTGACTGCAGTTTTGAATAAAAAAGCTGGGAGAAACAATACTGGTAGAATTACAGTTCGTCATCGTGGAGGTGGTGCGAAACGTCTATATCGTATCGTTGACTTTCAACGCAAACGTTTTGATGTTCCTGCAGTAGTGGAAGCAATTGAATATGATCCAAATCGCAATGCGTTTATTGCACTTATCCGCTATGAGGATAGCAAAAAATCATATATACTGGCTGGGCATGGAATGAAAATTGGTGACGCAGTTCTTTCTTCACAAAATCAGATTGAAGCAATAACTGGAAATCGCATGCCACTTGAGAAGATTCCTGTAGGACAGACAGTATATAATATTGAGTTGCAACCAGGTAAGGGTGGTAGCATCGTACGTAGTGCTGGTACTTCTGCGAAATTACAAGTCGTAGAAGGTGAATTAGCCCAAATGAAATTGCCATCTGGTGAAATTAGATTAGTTCCAAAAGTATGTTTGGCAACGATTGGTACAGTTAGCAACAGCGATTATAATTTGATTCGTTGGGGCAAGGCTGGACGCAGACGACATCTTGGTTGGAGACCAACGGTTCGTGGAAAAGCTATGAATCCAGTAGATCATCCGCATGGTGGTGGTGAAGGAAGAAATCCAATTGGTTTGAAAGGCGGTCCAAAGACACCATGGGGTAAGAAAGCTTTGGGTGTCAAGACACGCAAAACTGGTAAACTTGAGAGCGACAGATTGATTATTCGTCGTCGCACAAAGAAACGAAAATAATATTTAGTTTATTATATGTCACGAAGTTTGAAAAAAGGGCCTTACGTTGATGAAAAGCTTTTGAAAAAAGCGCAAAAAGTGAAAGCGTTAGGCGACCATAAACCAATTAAGACATGGGCACGTGCCTGTACTATTGTACCAGATATGATTGGTGTAACATTTGGTGTACACAATGGGAGACAGTTTATTAGCGTATTTGTTGATGAAAATATGGTTGGACATAAACTTGGTGAATTTTCTCCAACGCGAACTTTTAGAAGTCACGGTGGAAGGATGGCCAAAGAACAAAGTAAACATTAACGTTATATGAAACAGCAAGCGATTGCAAAATTGAACAGTCTACGCATGAGTCCACGAAAGGTGCGATTAGTGGTGGATTTGATTCGTAATAAATCAGTAGAGGATGCATTGGTTCAATTGCAATATTCCAAAAAAGACGCAGCTCGTCCAGTTATGAAGTTAATCCAGTCAGCTGTTGCGAATGCTGATCATAATCATAAAATGGAGAAAAATAGTTTGCATATTGTGACAGCGACGGTTGATGGGGGAGCAATACTGAAACGCTGGATACCACGCGCAATGGGACGAGCAACACCGATTAGAAAACGAACGAGCCATATTACTATTGTTCTAGAAGGCGATGTAAAAGAAATTAAAAAAATAGCAAAAATAAAAGAAATTAAATCAGAAGAAAAAAAAGATAATTCTAACAAAACAGAAAAGAAAATAATAACAAAAGAGAAAGAATCATAATTATTTGTCAGATTGTTTCGTATGGGTCATAAAGTTCATCCAAAAATTTATAGAATGCAAGTTATCTATACTTGGGATTCTCGCTGGTTTAGTAATAAGAACTATGCTAGATTTATTGAAAATGATATTCGTATACGTGAATACTTGACAAAAAAGTTTAAAGATGCGCATATTGATGCTATTAGTATTGAACGTGGACCAAAAAATATGACAGTAACGATTGTGGCAGCAAAACCTGGGTTTATTATCGGTCGTGGTGGAAAAGGGCTTGACGATGTTCGCAAACACATTGAACGTAAATTCCTGCAAATGAAATTGCGTGTCAAGTTAAACATTCGTGAAGTGCACAACCCAGCATTATCAGCACAGGTAGTTGCGCAAACCGTTGTCAGTGAAATTGAACGCCGTATGCCATTTCGGCGTGTTATGAAACAAGCAATTGAACGTGTAATGAAAGCTGGTGCACAAGGTGTGAAGGTTGCAATGTCTGGTAGATTGAATGGTGCGGATATTGCACGAACTGAAAAACTTGCCGCAGGTACTGTTCCGTTAATTACTTTACGTTCTGATGTAGACTACGCATTTGTAGAAGCGCAAACAATATATGGAAAAATTGGTGTGAAAGTATGGATTTGCAAAGGTGAAGTATTTGGACGTAAAGATCAGTTTTTACAAACAGAAGAAAAATAATTGTTGCATGATTAAACTAGATTATGTTATTACCAAAAAAAGTAAAACACAGAAAATGGCACAAACCACGTCGCAATAACAAAGGTGTAGCTACACGTATGACTAGTATTGCGTTTGGCGATTTCGGATTGAGCGCACAGACTCCGGCATGGATTACATCTCGTCAGATTGAAGCCGCACGACGTGTTATGACACGCTATGTTCGTCGCGGTGGAAAAATTTGGATTCGTGTGTTTCCTGATCGCCCAGTAACAAAAAAAGGAAATGAACTTCCGATGGGTGGTGGAAAAGGTGCCCCAGATCATTATGTCGCGACTGTAAAACCTGGGACAATACTGTTTGAAATCGGTGGTATTCCAGAAGATAAAGCACGTGAAGCTCTAAGCCTTGCTACCTATAAGCTTCCGATGAAAGCAAAAGTTATTACAAAAGTGTAACATTATATGGACTATACAGATTTGTACAATCAGTCAGAAATTCAGTTACACACTTTGCTTGCTGAAAAACGTGTTGCATTACGTGAAATGACATTTCAGTCAAGCAATAGTCAGTTGAAGGATGTGCGAGAAATTCGTGAAACCAAACGAACAATTGCACGTATTTTGACTGCACTGAATGCAAAACGTATTGCAAAGAACGTATAATACTTGTTTTATATGATTGAAAAAGTAACACAAAAAAAAGAACAGAGAATTATTCATAAACGAACGTTTAATGGTATTGTTCGGAGTACTGGTTCTGCAAAAACGATTTATGTTCGCGTCGCAACCGTGAAGACACATCCAAAATATCGTAAGCAGTATACGACACATAAGATTTATGCTGTTCATGATGAAAAAGGCAATGCAGTAATCGGTGATATTGTTAGTTTTGAAGAATGTCGTCCATTAAGTAAGACCAAGCGATGGCGTTTAACACAAGTAGTGAGGCACACTGTCTAATATATAATCCATTTGTTTTCATCAATTTTTTGATATGATTCAACACAGAAGCATGCTCAAATCCGCGGATAACACTGGTGCAAAAAAGCTCCAATGTATTCGTGTACTTGGTGGGTACAAGAAGCGTTTTGCACGTATTGGTGATGTTATTACATGTACTGTGAAAGAAGCTGTGCCTCGTGGCATGGTTAAGAAAGGTGAGGTTATTCACGCGGTGATTGTTCGCCAGAGAAAGGAATTGCGTCGCAAGGATGGTACGTATATTCGTTTTGATGAAAATGCTGTCGTTATTATTGATAGAAAAACAAAAGAACCAAAAGGTACTCGTATTTTTGGACCAATTGCAAGAGAATTACGTGTACGTGGATATCAAAAGATTGTATCTCTTGCTCCTGAAGTATTATAATATGAAGATAAAAACTGGTGACAAAGTAAAAGTTCTTCGCGGTAAAGATCGTGGCAAAAACGGTAAAGTCGTGCAGGTCTTGACGAATAAAAAAACACACAAGATTTATGTGGTGGTAGAAGGTGTCAATAAATTGAAACGCCACATGCGTCCATCTCAGCAAGGTCAAAAAGGGCAAATTATTGAATTGCCTGCACCGATTGCAATTGGTAATGTGATGTTTCTGGATCCGACCAACAATAAACCAACACGTGTAGGTTTCAAAATGGAAGGTAGTGAAAAGAAGCGTGTGGCTAAAAAAACTGGAGAATTTATCATCTAATATTACTTGTCCGTTGATTTGTTTCTATGAAATCTCAATTATATACACAATATAAAGAAAGCGTTGTCCCTGAAATGAAGACTGAATTTGGATATAGCAACCCAATGCAAGTACCAAAAATCAATCATGTTGTGTTGAATGTTGGCTATGGTCGTCATGTGAAGGACAAAGTGTTTATTGAAAATGTTGAGAAAACGTTGGCACAGATTAGTGGACAAAAACCAATACACAACAAGGCAAAGAAATCCATTTCTAATTTCAAAATTCGTGAAGGAATGGCAATTGGAGCTTCTGTAACACTCCGCGGATTGAATATGTATGACTTTCTGTATAGATTTGTAAATATAGTTTTACCACGCGTGCGTGATTTTCGTGGTCTTTCTCCAAAGAGTTTTGATGCGCATGGGAATTATACACTTGGTTTGAAAGAAAATATTTCATTTCCAGAAGTGCAGGTTGATTCTAATGATAAGATTCATGGACTTGAAATTACAATTACAACAAGTGCAAATACAACTGAAGAAGCAAAAGCTTTATTGACCAAACTCGGATTTCCATTTCGAGATAAATAATATATACCGTTTATTTACTTGATATTTTATGGCAACTAAGGGACAAATCGCAAAATCCAATCGTATACCAAAATATAGCACACGCATTGTGCGTCGTTGTTGGAAGTGTGGACGCAAGCGCGGATACATGCGTAAGTTTGGATTATGTCGTATTTGTTTCCGTGAATTAGCAAATAACGGAAAACTTCCTGGTGTTCGTAAATCAAGTTGGTAATTTACACGTATTTTATGATGACCGATCCTATTGCAGACATGCTTACTCGCATTCGCAACGCACAATCCGCACACAAGTTGACTGTTGTTGTTCCATTTTCTAAACTCAAACTTGCTGTTGCTGAAATTTTGTATGCAAATAAATATATTGGAGCTATTGAAACGATTGATACTCCAAAGAAAATTTTGGAATTGACTTTACTATACTGCGACAAACAACCTGTAATCACTAGCTTGACTCGTGAAAGCAAACCAGGTCATCGCATGTATCGTAAAGCTGATGAACTACCGAAAGTGTTGAATGGGTATGGTATTGCTATTGTCTCTACCTCGCGCGGTATGATGACTAACAAAGAAGCAGTAAAACAGGGAATCGGTGGCGAGGTACTTTGCTCTGTGTATTAATGTTTTTGTATCGCATACTGTTGATGCTAGCATGTATGCCATGAATAAATTATATGTCAAGAATTGGAAAACAACTTATTACTATTCCATCTGGTGTTACTGTGTCTATTGATGATGGCATTTTGATTGTGAAAGGACCAAAAGGAGAATTGAAGCGGAAATTACACCCATTGGTAACTGTATCTGTGAATGATGGTATTGCTACTGTTGATGTAGTGAATAAAGAAAATAAAAAAGAACGATCACTGTGGGGGACATTTGCTTCCCATCTTAAAAATATGGTTATTGGTGTGACTGACGGATACAAACGACAATTAGAAATTAATGGTGTTGGGTATCGTGCATCAATACAAGGAAAAAATCTGAAATTGGAAGTTGGTTATTCTCATATTGTACTTTTTCCATTGCCTGACAGTATTACTGGAACTGTTGAAAAGAATGTAATCACAATTGAAGGCACAGATAAAGAAATTGTTGGTCAGGTTGCATCAGAAATTCGTGCAATTCGTAAACCTGAGCCGTACAAAGGAAAAGGTATTAAATACATGGAAGAAATAATTAGACGCAAGGCTGGTAAAGCAGCAAAAGCTACAGCTTAATGTGATATTATTATATGCATATTTACAAAAATAAAAAAACTTATTCACGTAATAGTCGCCATGCACGGATTCGTTCACGCGTTTCTGGTACTGCACTGCGTCCACGTTTGGTTGTAACGCGTAGTTTACGTGCTATGTTTGCGCAGTTGATTGATGATATAAGCAGTAAAACGTTGGTATCGTTACACTCAAAGACGATAGATACAAATGCAGATGCAGGAGAACGAACAGGTAATGTTGCAACAGCCTATTTGCTTGGTAAAGCATTAGCAGAGGTTGCAAAAGCAAAAGGAGTAAACAGTGTTGTGTTTGATCGCGCTGGGTATGCGTATCATGGTCGCGTAAAAGCACTAGCAGACGGAGCCAGAGATGGCGGTTTGATTTTCTAATTTCAATTGAATTGTATGCAGGATAAACCAAAAACACGCAGACGAAGAAAATTTACCGGTCCACGTGAAAAACCGGAATTTGATCAACAGATTGTTGATTTGGCACGTGTAACACGCGTAACCAAAGGTGGAAAACAACTAAATTTCCGCGCGTGTGTTTTGATTGGTGACCGTAAAGGTCGGGTTGGATATGGCGTTCAAAAAGGAAAAGATGTTCAATTAGCTGTAGAAAAAGCAGTTCGTCAGGCTAAAAAACAGCTCATTCGTATTCCAATTATACATGATACGATTCCACATGCTGTAATTTCTAAATATAAAGCAGCAAAAGTTATTCTTAAGCCTGCTCCACAAGGTTCTGGAGTTATCGCTGGTAGTGTAATTCGTACGGTTCTTGAAATGGCTGGTGTGCCAAATGCATCTTCAAAGATGGTTGGCAAAACTAATAACAAAATTACAAATATCAAAGCAGTATTTGATGCACTTAATTCTTTTCATAAGGATGCAATTGCACGAGCAACTACTTCAAAAAAAAATACAGAAAAGAAAATAGAAAAGATAGTAAAGAAACCAACAGCAAAAATAATAAAGTCTACAAAAAGCGAATGTATTAAAGAAAATAAAAAAGAAGTTATTGAAAAGAAGGCATAACATTAATTTCTATGACGACTTCACTCGGTGCACATTCTATTTCTTCTAACGTAAAGGCTCGTACCAAGACGAAGCGTCTTGGTCGTGGAAATGGATCAGGAAAAGGAACGACAGCCGCACGCGGTCAAAAAGGACAAAATGCTCGTTCAGGCGGACGCAGTGGTAATAGACTGCGTGGTTTAAAAAAAGCTATTCAGAAAGTCCCGAAACATCGTGGGTTCAAAAGTATGCACCCAAAAGCACAGAATATTACACTTGGCATGCTTGAAAAATTGGCAGATAAAACACTGATTACATCTGTTGTATTACAACATGCAGGATATATTACTGACGCACGAAAAAGTGTAAAAATTATCGCAACTGGATCAATCAAAAAAGCAGTAAAAGTTCAAGGTTGTCTTGCAACAAAAGGTGCAATAAAAGCAATTGAGAAGGTCGGTGGTTCTATTTTATTTTAATGAGTGGCATTCTCCTGTTATCTAACATTTGGATTTTGGATTTTGAAATTTTGTGAGTATGTGGTGGGAAAAAGTACAACGCATGTGGAATACCAAGGATGTGAGAAATCGTATCCTGTTTGTTATTGGCATGCTTGTTATTTTTCGTGCGACAGCGCATATTCCGATTCCTGGAGTTGATCTTGCTAGCTTGCGGAATTTCCTTAATGGAAATCAAATTCTTGGTTTGTTAAATATATTTTCTGGTGGAAGTATTACGAACTTTTCAATCGTCATGCTTGGCGTTGCGCCGTATATCACTTCGTCCATTATATTTCAGTTGCTTGGCATGGTGATTCCAAGTCTTGAAGAATTGCAAAAAGAAGGGGAAAGTGGTATGCAGAAGATTAATATGTATACGCGATTACTATCTGTACCACTGGCAATTCTGCAGGGATTTGGTTTAATCACATTGCTGGAGCGATCGCATGTTGGTATCACGAGTTCGTTATCTATTTTTCAATGGTTTGCAATGTTGACTGTCGTAACTGCTGGTACTATTTTCCTTATGTGGATTGGTGAATTGATCACAGAGAAAAATGTTGGAAATGGTATTTCAATTTTGATTTTTGCAGGCATCGTTGCTGGATTACCAGGAGCGATTCAAACACTTTTGGTAAATTACACATCATCTGATTTATATACATATATTTTATTTCTAGTAATTGCCGTTGTGATGATTGTTGGTATTGTTTTTATTTCAGAAGGGCAACGTAATATTCCAGTTAGTTATGCCAAACAAATGCATGGGAACCGTATGACTGGCATGTCGCAACAAAGCCACCTGCCACTTCGTGTAAATACAGCTGGTGTGATTCCAATTATTTTTGCTATTTCTGTAATTTTGTTTCCTCCGATTATTGCACAGTTTTTTGCAACTGGTACAGGAACTGCAGCGCAGGTAGCGACGTTTGTAGTTGAATTATTTAACAATCAAGTTTTTTATGGTGTATTCTATTTTGTGTTAGTATTTGGTTTTACATATTTTTATACTGCTGTTATTTTTCAACCAGATCAAATGGCAGAAAATCTTCAGCGACAAGGTGCATTTATTCCAGGTATTCGTCCTGGCAAACAAACAGAAGAGTATTTGCGTAAAACTATGAGTAGGATTGTATTTAGTGGTGCATTATTCTTGGCAGTTATTGCTGTATTGCCAATTTTAGTTCAAGCATTTACTGGTATGAAGAATTTGGCTCTTGGAGGTACGAGTCTTTTAATTGTCGTGGCTGTTGCAATTGAAATTGCAAAGGCAGTTGAAGCACAGATGACGATGCATGAATATGATAGGGTTTAATCTATGAAAAAAGTTGTTATTTTTCTTGGTGTTCCTGGAAGTGGCAAGGGGACTCAAGCCAAACGTCTGACTGCGCGCTATGCATATCAGCATATTTCAACAGGAAATTTACTTCGGGCATTGAATGAAGATTCAAATGCTAATCTAGTAGACAAACAAAAATTAGAAGATATGAAAGTAGGGAAATTGGTTTCTAATGATTTAATTTATAAATTAGCATTTCAAGCGATTGTTAAAGCTTTTGAGGAAAATAAAGGTGTTATCTTGGATGGTGCAATTCGTAATGTAGAGCAAGCAAAAGCATATAATATATTTTTGAACGAGCAGGGTATTACAAATAGTGATATTGTTGTGGTTCATATTACTTTATCTGATAAGACCAGTTTTTTGCGTCTTACGAAACGTAAGATTTGTGAATCGTGTAACTATATTATTCCATATAGTCCAGAGAATAAAAAAATTGAAATTTGTAGTAATTGTAGTGGAAAGCTTATTATTCGTATGGACGATAGCCCAGAAATTATTAAAAAACGTATTCAAGAACAAGGTAGTGTTGCTATTCAGCCAATTGTTGATTATTATAAAGAAATGGGAGTGCTCTATGAAGTAAATGGTGAGCAGAGAATTGAGAAAGTTGATAGAGAGATTGAAAAAATTATTGTCTAAAAAATGAGTTTTGAAACTATTTTTTAATTTTGTTTTTTCTTGTCTTTATAGTAGACTAGAATTATTATGTTTATCAAAAAAAAAGATGACATTGCAAAAATTCTCAAGACTGGGAAGCTCATGGGAGAAGTTTTGGATGAAGTTGGGAAAATAGTTAAACCTGGGATTTCTGCATGGGAAGTGGATCAAAAAGCAGAGGCATTAATTCGTGAAGTCGGTGGAGAACCAGCATTCAAAGGATACAAAGCACATCCTAATGATACACCATTTCCATCTACTATTTGTGCATCTGTAAATGAGGAGGTCGTTCATGGCATTGCTACCAAAGAAAAAATTTTGAAAGATGGTGATATTTTTAGTATTGATGTCGGTATGTGGTATCCATCAGGTGGAATAAAAACTCGTCACCGCAGTGTACATACAAAAGAACGAGCAGTGGTTGTTGATACTGCAATTACTTTGGCAGTTGGTACTGTTAATACAAAAACGAAACAGTTGCTAGATAGGACTCGTGAGGCATTGGAGTTGGGGATTCAACAGTGCATGCAAGGCAATAGTATTGCCTCAATCGGGAAAGCAATTGAGTCATATATAGAGCCATTTGGTTATGGTGTTATTAGAGATTTGGTTGGGCACGGCACCGGTTATCAATTACACGAAGAACCAGCTGTTCCGAATTATTATGATAAAAATCTGGAACAATGGATTCTTGAACCGAACGCAGTGATTGCTATTGAACCAATGATTACACTTGGCGACTATCATATTGATGTTGCTGAAGATGGTTGGAGTATTTCAACGCTTGATCACAGCTTGAGTGCACATTTTGAACACACAATTGTTATTACGAAAGATGGTCCAATTGTGGCGACACGTAGAATGAGTGAAAGAGTATAATATGACAAATATTCTTGCAATTGATCACGGAACTAAACGGATAGGACTTGCGTGGGTACAGGATGGACTTGATGTTGTTTTGCCGTTTGGTGTAGTTGAAAATACTGGTACTTATACTGTTCCAAAAGTATTATTGAAAATTATCAAAGAGGAACACATTGACAAATTGGTTATTGGTCTGCCTATATCTTTGAATGGAGACGAAATGGAACATGCAAAACAGATTCGTTTATTTGGTGAAGAATTAGTAGAACAGTCTGGTCTTCCTGTCGTGTATGTTGATGAACGATTTACATCTCGTCAGGCAGATGCAATGGGTGGAGATATAACTAGAGATGAAAAAGCTGCAATGGTAATTTTGCAATCGTACTGCGATGCTTTTTAGTTTTTTTATATGAACGCCATTATTCTTTTGCGACGAGACGCACGTGAATTTGATTGTGTCGTATCTATTTATACACGTTTTTCTGGTAAACAACAAGTACTCGCGCGTGGTACAAAGAAAATGGTGAGTAAACAATCTACGCAATTGGAGCCTCTTACATTCGTTGATATTGAAATAATGCCAGGCAAAGAAATTGATCATGTTATTGGTGTACAATTACATAATTTTTTTCCAAGTATTCATCTGTCAATTGAGAAACGCGTTGTTGCAATTTACGCACTTGCATTGGTTGAAAAGTTGACGAAAATTGGTGAGTCTGATGAGCGATTATTTCATCTCATTTTTTCATGGTTACACGCACTTGAAATTTCTGATTATTCCGCAAGTATTTTTCTTGATTGGTTTATTTTTCATTTTTCATTCCTTCTTGGTTTTGCTCCAGTGCTAGACAATTGTGCGTTGTGTAATACAGAAATTGTTGATTGTATATTTTGGTCTCCTGAACATGGAGGTATTATTTGTAAGCCGTGTCATGCAAAGATTCTAGCGTCTTCAAGCATGAGTTGTTCATTTGTAGATATAGGTTTTATTCGTCAATTTCTTCATACAAAGATTTCTGAGATTGCTTTTGTTTTGATGACTAAGCAACAGGAATATAAAGTACAAAGTCTTCTGTTTGCATTTCTTCAGCATCATACGGAAATGAAGTTGTTAGATTGGAGAAAACTTGCAAATTTCAGCTAATTTTTGTTTGCTTAGTATAAAATAGAAATTATAAATAAATCAAAATAAAATTGTTTCTCTGCCCTTGAATGAAATTATCACTAGTTAAATTCAAGAGTGTAAACAACGCTTAGTATATCTTACAATATTTTTTAATTAACTTATCCATATAGTGGTTTCCAAAGATTTAATTCCATGGTATACTTTATTACATTGTTAGTATAGCTATTGTGTTATGGGTACATCAAAGATTCGTTTTCAATCTTTATGGATTGCATTTATTGTCGTCTGTTTGACAATTTTATCACTTGTTTTGCCACATTTATTTTTTCAAGAAAATACAGTTGCGAATGCTGCAACATTTAGTCAAAATTTGGTAACGACTGTTAATGCTAATTCAAAAACTCAACTTGTATATGTCCAATACGGGTATGTTGCGTTTAGCAGTAGTACTGCTTCAGGGAACCTACTTTATTTTACTACATCAAATGATGGAAGTAGTTGGAGTACTCCAGATATAGGTCCGACTTCATTGCATCTATATTCTACTTCATCATTTGACTTTAAATATAGTACAAATGGAAACTTTTTCGGTGTTTTGTATTCTGCGACTACTACAAACGGTTATCAAACATTGTTTTCAAATAGTGCAGATTTAGCAACGTGGTCTGCAGGAATAGTTGTTTCTAGTAGCACTAATAGCAATCAATCTCTCGCGTTTGCCCCAAAATCAAATTTTGTCGCTGCAATTATATCTCCTCCAAA
>QIHL01000061.1 GCA_003230965.1 Candidatus Magasanikiibacteriota bacterium
GGTCAAAATACAAAAATTATTCAAAATATCACTGCACAAAGCAACAAAATGATTGCTGATATCACAGAAAAAGTAACAACACTTGAAAAAACGAACCAGCAAGTCATTGGATTTTCTGAACAATTATCCAATTTAGAGAAAGTATTAACAAATCAAAAAAAACGTGGTAATATTGGCGAGGCAGGATTGAAACTAGTACTTGAAAATATTTTGCCACCAACTATATTTAAATTGCAATATAAATTTGATGATGGCGATATTGTGGACGCGGTAATCTTTACAAAAGATGGTATTATTCCTATAGATGCAAAATTTTCTCTAGACAATTATCAACGCGTTATAAATGCAATTGATGATGTACAAAAAGAAAAATCTGAAAAGGATTTTAAAAATGATTTAAAAAAACGTATTGATGAAACAAGTAAATACATAAAACCAAAAGAAAATACACTAGACTTCGCATTTATGTTCATTCCGTCCGAAGCAATTTACTATGACTTACTTTACTGGTAAATGAAGTTGGCTCTGTAAAAGTTAACACACAAAACTTGATTGAGTACGCATTTCGCGAAAAAAAGGTCATTATTGTTTCGCCAACAACCTTTACAGCGTATCTCCATACAGTGTTACAAGGTCTTCGCTCACTACAGATTGAGGAGGGAGCAAAAGAGATTCGCAAAAATGTTGAAAAACTGGAAAATCATATTGCTGCGTATGAAAATTATATGAAAAAACTTGGGTATAGCATGATAACGCTGGTTAATAACTACAACATAGCATACAAAGAACTTGGCAAAATTGATAAAGATATAATTAAAATTATAGGTGGTGAGCATACAATAGAACCACTACAACTTGACAAACCATTTTTAGATATAAATAAATAAATACTATATCTATTGACAAAAGGTCATTTTTCCACTATACTCTCCACATTCTCATATATGAATTGGAAAATCAATAATTAAACCAATCTAATACATTACAACTTATACAAATTAACTAAATAAAACGTTTATGCCAAATAAAGCAAGCGCAAGAAAAGAACTTCGTAAAACTGTAAAACGAACTCTCTTAAACAACAAAATAAAACGTGCATATAAAGAAACAATGAAAGAAGTACTAAAGGCAGTACAGACAGGACAAAAAGATATTACAACTCTCACGCAAACAGCACAAAAGAAAATAGATAAGGCAGCAAAAAAAGGTATTATCAAACCAAATACTGCGGCTCGCAAATTGTCTCGCTTGATGAAAAAAGTCAATGCTACAACCAAGCCAGTTGCGAAAAAATAATCAAAATTGTATAATACATGCTGAAAATTCAGCATGTATTTATTTTGAAAATATATGAAAAATAACTTTGACAAAAGACCACTACAATTTTATAAACAAGAAATACAAATTCCTAAAATTAAAGAAACTATAGATACTCGTCTTGAACAAACAAAATTAAACGAAACACAAAAAACACAATTGAAAAAATGGTTTCATAAAAAAGTTTCAGGTACTGTTAAACGACAAGAATATAATCAGGATGGAAAAAAAATTACACAAGCAAGCCTTGATGCTATATTAAATCATGCGCTTGGCATGTTGGAAGTACGTATAAATATTGCAGAAGAAAATAGAGAACGCCTGAACCCACAACTACTTACCAAAAAAGGAATGGAAAACGAAATAAAATCCCATTTGTCTAGCACGGCAAAAAAAAAACAAAATTTCGTCCTTGTCGCAATGGATCTTGATGATTTCAAAACTATCAATGATACATCCGGACACCCAGAAGGAGACAACGTACTTCGTTCTTTTGGGGCAGCAATTTCTGACAATATTCGTACAGGAGACTTAGGAGCACATTACAGTGGTGATGAATTTGGTATTTTGTTATTTGTTCAAGGTATTCCAAATGAAAAACAAGAAGAAACACAAGAACGAATCCAAGAAATACTTAAACGAGCTATTGAATCAATAAGCGAAAAAACAGAACGCCAAGATAAGAAAAAACAAGAAATTAGTACTGGCTATCGTATCATTACGCCAGACGAACAAAAAACGTCAATGAATATTGCTACATGGATGAAAGAGGCTGACGAAGCATCTACATTTTCCAAACGAATGAAAATTATACTAGAAAAACGAGGAGAAAATTCAAACTCTGCATCGCGAATTGTGAATGCACAAATAAAAGAAAAAATGCCACAAGAATTTTCTGAGGAAGAAATCAAATTTGCAACACTACTGCACAGTATACATCGTCCACTTAGAGACACCTTTCCAACAACTACAGATGAAGAAATACTCCAAGCGGTTAGAGAAATTTACAAAAAATTAAAAAATAACGAACAATCCACGTAATCACTCTACTACTCGTCCAACAAACATATCCAAAAGTAACGACTGATCTGCTTGACCAGTTTTTGTTTTTATATCAATTGAAAGTAATTGTTCATAAATATCAGTAAGTTCTTGCATACTATACTGACGCACAAGCGGTAAAGATTTCTTTACAACAAACGGATGCAGATTCAGTGCCTTTGCCAATTGATCACTCTGCATATTATCATTTCGTTCAAACAAATCACGAAGTTCCAACAAAATACGAAATTGTCGCAACACCATTGCAAAAATATATCCAGTATCTTTGCCATTTGCATATTGTTCGTAGATCATATTGTAGACATATTTACCTCGCTTGGTAATAATCGCATCAACTAAATTGAAAATGTTATCGTCAGCAACTTCAGACACAAACAATCCTACGTCGGCTTGTGTAATTTTTTCTCCATTCTTGTATGCAAGCAACTGATCAATCCGATTTGCCATGCACCACATATCTTTTCCTTCATTCGTTGCCAGATACATCGTAGCTACAGAATCAATAGATCCGCCAAGTTCTATAACACGACTAATTATCCATTGATTTAGTTGCATTCCTTTTAGCAAATCAAACTGTTGGGCAAATTTTTCTTTTTTCAAAAGTCCTGCAAGTATCTTTGCCACTTTCATTTTCCATGTATCATTCGCTTCCCAAAATATCAAGACCAAAAAATCTGGAAAACTCTTCTCTGTAACTTTTTTTGTCAATGTTTCAATAACATCTGTCTGTTTTGATGTTAAAAGTCTTTCAAGAATCACCATACGGCGTTCTGCAAGAAATGGTGCAGCAGCTACTTGTTCCAAAATTTGTCCTGCTGTTGATTTCTCGCAATCAATCTGAACTGTATTATATCCTGCTTGATCTCTATCCGTGCGAAACTTCTGCATAAGTTTGTGTAGATGTTCGCGACTACGAAATGTGTCTTTTCCTGAAATGAAAATAATCATACTTATTATTTTATGAACTGGGCTACTGGACCATTTGGATCAAGCAAACTTTGTAACTTGCTATATGGAATAGTTACAGTAAACCGACCTTCAATTAAACGTTGATATACGAACTGTAATCCTTTTGGTGTGAGTGCAAAATTGTGAAAATTATAGCTATACGGGCTGGCATCCTTGATAACCCATGAGGTATCGCCACCAACTGCGTTAATTTGACTGGTTAAATTTTGTATAACCAAATCTGACAATTTGTTTATGTAATTACTGTGCGGTAGGAATAGATTGACTAATTTAATTTGTTTTCCAGTTTTCATATCAAAATTTATAGTCGTAAACCATGTATTTTGTCGTCCGCCCCATACATATTCACTCGTATCAAAACGTACTACCACAAGTTCTGAAGATTGAAATGGAATTGCGTAGTCCAAAAAATAAAAATTATCTAAATCATGTGATGTCCATGACGTAATTCTGGTCAAATTGTTATAAAAATTATCATGTTCTTGTTTGACAACACCTTTAATTGTATTGTTAATGTGAGTAATTACATAAATGTTTCCACCGATAAATACAGGATAAACTGCATCGTATGTGTATCGTAGTTTTCCAGCTTTTGATTCATTATGTACAATCTTTCTAGTACTTGTGATAACAGATGCACTTGGTATTTTTATATTGGTTGAGGAGGATAAGTTAGTCTTTGGTATTCCACTATGAGCACACCCACTTAAAAATAATATTACTGCAGAAAAAAATAGAAGTCGTTTCATACATATAAATTTGGTTTGCTATTTTATAATTATTATGTTAATTATCCAAAAGAACAACTACTAAAAAATAAATCAAAATATACTACAATAGTATACCGTTTTCAAAACATCTAAGCAAGATAGGTTACTTTAATAAATGAAATTATCGTGGTATACTGATGTATCAAAAGGATCTATAAAGATATTGCGAATTCACAAATTATATCAAGATATTTGTAGAATAAGATTATTGCATTTTAATTATTTTTTTTACATTTGTATATTTTTACTATATGCGTAACCACATGAAAACAGATATTGTAATCCTTGGTGCTGGCATTGGTGGATATGAAACATATCGTCAACTTAAACGACGACTGGATCGTCATCATATCAACAAAAAAATAACAATTGTTGATAAAAATAACTACTTAACGTTCGTTCCAATGCTTCACGAAGCAGCGGCTGGATCAATTGAACCTCAGCATTGTGCTATCCCTCTTCGCGAATTGGTTCACAACACACCACACGACTTTCTAAAATCCTGTGTCAAATCAATTGATCCAAAAAACAAACGTGTTGTGACAGATCAAGAAACAATTGATTACGATTATTGTGTCGTAGCACTCGGTAGTGGAACAAATTATTATGGCATAAAGGGCGCAGAAGAATATAGCTACCATGTTCGTTCTCTCACTGGAGCAATGAACCTGCATCACAACATGATTGATTTGCTAGAACACCCAAACACAAGGCAACTTGCCATCGCGATTGTTGGTGGTGGCTACACTGGTGTAGAGGTTGCTGGTCAATTTGCTGATATAGTAAATGATGAAATTTGTAAACTCTATCCAGACATTAAAGCAAGTGTTTCCATTATTGAAGGCGCTTCTGCTCTAGCTGGACATATGCCAAAAAAAATTCAAGATAAACTCACTACTAGACTTAAACAGATGAAAGTAGCTATTTATTGTGGTAACTCAGTAAAAGAAGTCCGCAAAGATACAATTATTCTCGAAAATAAAGAAAAAATACCAGCAGACATAACTATTTGGACAGCTGGATTCAAAAATATAGCGGATAATTTTTTACCAGATGAGTTTACAAAACGCGGTCGCATTCCAGTCACTAATCATCTGACAAACAAACAAAATGACCATGTATACGCGGTTGGAGATATTATGTTTTTGATGGAACCAAATAAAGAAATTCCATATCCACAGCTCGCTGAAGCAGCATATCATGAAGGTAAATTTGTGGCATTTGACATTGTGGCACGATACAGAAAACAAAAAAATACAAAATCATTTGTATTTAAATCAAAAGGCACAATCATGCCAGTCGGTAATTGGTACGGAATACTTATGATAGGAAAATTTATTTTATCTGGACGCATCGCATGGTGGATCCGCCGCATAATCTATCTTTTTTTTATGCCAGGCTTTATCCGTAAACTAAACATTCTTGTTGATTGGATTCTCCACGGACTTGGTTCACGATTCATCATTGAAATTGATCATCACCAAAGACACAAGTAGACTAAAAATTTATTTCAATTGCCCCCATTGCTTTCCTATACTCACGTGTACATCAATCGGTACACGTAAAGTACTCACTTGGGTCATGGCAATTTTTACAAGCTCTGCAATAGCATGAACATAATCTTTTTTTACTTCTAAAATTAACTCATCATGCACTTGTAAAGTTAAACGAATCACATCTCTGTGTGCAAGTTTATGCTCTTTTTCATAATCAAAAATTTGTTTATCTACCTCAATCATTGCAAGCTTCATAATATCTGCAGCTGTGCCCTGAATCGGCATGTTTATAGCCATGCGTTCACCAGCATTACGCAATTGGTAGTTTTCTGATTTCAATTCTGGCACGTAACGACGACGACCAAACAGTGTTTCAACATATCCTTCTTTTTTTGCAAACTTGAGCGTATCATCTATATACTTTCTTACACCAAAAAATGCGCGAAAATATCCGTCAATAAATTCTTTTGCCTGCCACTGTGGAATACCTGTGCGAGAAGCAAGCCCATACACACCCATGCCATACAGTACGCCAAAGTTTACTTCTTTTGCAGCTCTTCGCATCTCACTAGTTACTTTATTTAGCGGTACTTTATTGATTGCGGCTGCCGTAGCTTTATGAATATCCTCGCCGTTTTCAAAAATCTCTAACATGCGTTTATCTTTTGCAAGAGATGCGACAATACGTAACTCAATCTGTGAATAGTCAGCCGATATAAGCAATGCACCATCTTCTGCAATAAATGTATTGCGAATTTCTTTACCAAGTTCTGTCCGAATTGGAATATTTTGTAAATTAGGGTCAGAGCTTGAAAGCCTACCAGTACTTGCAACCGCCTGATTGAAATGCGTGTGAATACGATGAGTCTTTGGATGAATCAGTGTGGGCAAAACATCAATGTAGGTATTGCGTAATTTTTCCACTTCACGATATTCCTCAATCATAGAAATAATTGAATGATAGTCGCGAAGTTTTTCTAACTCTGATGCTGCAGTAGAATAGCCAGTCTTTCCTTTTTTGATATTCTTGGTTGGCAAGTCCAATGTATCAAACAAAATGCTTCGTAATTGTGTGGAAGATGAAACATTAAACTCCTGTTTTGCTTCTTTCCAAATTTTTTTTTGTACCTGTTCAATTGTTTTTGCTACATCTATTGATAATCGTGCAAGTACCTTTTTATCAACTGCTACTCCATTAAGCTCCATTGTAGCAAGTACAGGAATCAACACCATCTCAATATTATTAAATAGATCAAAATTATTAAGCTCTTTCAACTGTTTTACAAAGTGCGGATGAATACGCAATGTAGCACGAAGTTCCACAGCATCATGTTCAGCTGATGTACCAAACAAGGATTCCTGACTGCTGTCCTCATCTAAATCTTCACCAAGTTCTCTCATAACAATACTATGTATGTCATGCGCTCGTGTACTTGAGTTCAACAGATATGATGCAATCATCAAATCAAACAATGTTACATAGATAATAGTGCCATGATAAACCAATGCTTTCACTAATTCTTTTAAGTTATGACCAACAATTGTTTTTTCTTTTTGTGAAAAAATATTTAGTAATTTTGTTTGTTCTTTTTTTGAAAGCGTATCAATAGAAACAACAAAACTTTTTTTATCAACTACAAAAATCAGAGACCACGCGCCATTGTCCAATACATTTCCACTCGCAATAATAGCACGACAGGCAAACACTGTTGTCTTGTTTAGTATATCTATCAACTCTCTAATATTTTTTGCTGTAACAGTAATACATAATTCTGATAATTTCTTTTTATTTTTCTGTTGTGCTGTCTTTGTGTCCGCAATCTCTCCATCTTTCAATGGCAACCTTGATGCGAGAGAATAGAATTCAAACTTACGAAGGAGGGCAACAACAGTATCACGATTAAATTCTCGTGCAACACAATCCTTGAGTTTTAGATTGATTCCATGTACATCTTTACGAATCGTTGCAAGTTTTGTACTCATACGTGCGTCGTCTTCTCCTGCCTTCAATTTTTTTAGCATTGATGGTTTTATAGTATCTAATTTTTTTGTATTATTCTTTTTAATTGCTTTATAAATTTCTACAATACCGCCAATCTCTTGAATAAGTTGTACTGCAGTTTTGTCACCAACACCCTTCACGCCTGGAATATTATCAGATGCATCACCTTTCAATGATTTATAATCAACTATATATTCAGGACCAAAACCATATTTTTTTTGTACTTCTGCTTCATTAAATAATACAAAATCTGACATGCCTTTACGAAGCATGTATACCTCAATTTCATTATCAACGACAAGCTGAAGTATATCCATGTCTCCAGTAACAATATACAGTTTTACTTTTTCTTTTGCTTTTTTGTTATATACTAAAATTTTTGCTGCAATTGTTCCGATTATATCATCTGCTTCAAAGCCTTCTTTTAGAAAAATGGGAATGTTAAATGCTTGAACAACTTGATGAACCAAAGGAATTTGATCATAAAGTTCTTGATCTGCTTTCACACGTGTCGCCTTATACTCCTTATAAATATCATCTCGAAATGTCCTACCAGCAACATCAAAACTCACAGCTATATATTCTGGATGCACATCGTGGAGTATCTTGAGCAACATTGAAGTAAAACCATAGACTGCATTTACAATCGTCCCATCTTTGACTGTCAGTGGAGGCAGTGCGTGGTATGCCCGATGGATAATCGCATTTCCATCAATAACAACAAATATATTATCGTGTTTTTGTACCATACTAGTTTACAATGAACCTATTGAATGAGTGTATTGTAGCATGAGTGGTGTGTGTTGACTACTACAAAAAAATGGCGTATGCCATTTTTTTGTAGAGGTACCGGTGGGAATCGAACCCGCGAATAGAGGTTTTGCAGACCCCCGCCTTACCACTTGGCTACGGTACCATCGAGCAAAATCAGAATACCATACAGAAAGAGTTTTTTCAAGTATAAAAAATCCAGATATATATCTGGATTTTTGATTATTTTGAACTCTTAAAAAATTTCCATTGTAGTATATTTAATACCAAACTTTATAGCACCACCATTCATCCAAATATCAACATGACCATAGCCATACCGAGCATTCATGCGATCACGAACAATAAATATCTTGTTGCCAAATAAATCTGGAAAACGAACTCTAGTACCCAACGGTAAAAAATTTGCTGCAATGGTATCACCATATCCGTATTTTTTATAAAAAGTACACAGATTAAATGAAGACATCGCTGGAATACATGGACTGTCATCTGTCTGGTTTACTTTACTTTCGTATGCTGTCGCAATCACAGTCATAGTATGCGATGCTACTCTATCACTTGATACTGGAAACTCTGGTTTGTGAATAACAGCACTAATTTTAGTATTGTACACCACAGTCTGTATGTTTGCATTAACTACCATAAATGTTGGACTGCTTATAGCATGGACACTCTGAGGCAGTACATTAACACTAATTGAAACTAGTACAATTAGAGAAACAATACGTTGTAGCAATATATTTCGCTTTTTTCTTTTAAATAGATACATAGTATCTGATTAAGAATATCTGTTCTCCTATCAAGACATCAGTTAATAAAGGATGCCCTGATTTTTGAGCAGATAGATAAACGAAACAATACTCTAATAAAAACATCCTAGAATATACACTAGGATGTCTCTGTTTTTTCAGATACCCCACTATAGCATAGTGACGAGTTTTTGTCAATATGATACAATAAGATTACAAATACCAAAATACTGATTTTTGGCTAAAATAAGCTGAATATGAAAAAAAGAGATATCCACAGACACACCTATGGATACATGAATTACAAAAAAACAAGAAAAAAAAAGACATTTGGTGACACAAAAAAAATAAAAATCCAACAACCAAAAGGTGCGTGGGGTATTATTTTTTCTATTATCTGGTTTCCAATTGCACTAATCTTTTGGCTACTTGGCATTATCTGGAAGCAATGGAAAAATAAACCACTAACAAAAAATGTAAAAAAGAGAAAAGTATGGAAAATATTTCTTTGGCTCATCTTTACATTAGTTATTTTTGGATTTATTAGTGGAACTATCCTTGTAGTTTCGGTAAGCAGAAACCTCCCAGATCCAAACAAATTAACAGACCGTGCAGTTTCTCAAAGTACAAAAATCTATGACCGTACAGGTACACATCTGTTGTACGAAATTTATACAAACCAAAAACGGACACTAGTCAAATTTGACCAAATTCCAAAACAATTAGTTAATGCAGTAGTCGCAACAGAAGATGCTAAATTCTTTCAAGACAATGGTGTCCGTCCACTAAGTATTCTTCGCTCAATCTTAACTGGGCAAGGTGGCCACGGTGCATCAACCATTACACAACAATTGGTAAAAAATGTTATTTTGAATGATCGGCAAACTGTCACAAGAAAAATTAAAGAAATTATCTTATCGTTGCAAATAAATAAACTCTATACAAAAGATCAAATACTTCAAATCTACTTTAATGAAATTCCATACGGTTCTACCAATTACGGTATTGAAGCTGCTGCTGAAAGTTATTATGGTAAACATGTTGCTGATTTGAATCTGGAACAAATCGTAACGCTCGCTGGTCTACCACAAGCACCATCATATTACCTAGATAATCAAAAAGCACTCAAAACACGCCGAAATTTTGTATTACAGCGCATGTATGATCAAGGGTACATTGATGAACACACAATGAAACTAACACAAGCGATGCCACTTGATATACAACAAAATCTTCATAAGACAAAAGCACCGCACTTTGTTCTTTATGTACGAGATCAACTAGTAAAAGAGTTTGGCGAACAAATGGTTGATACTGGTGGATTAAAAGTTATTACAACTTTGGACTGGAACATGCAACAAGATGCGCAAAATGCAATAAAAAAAATTGGTGACAAGGTATTACCAAAAGCTGGAGCAGACAATGCAGCACTAGTTGCACTGAATCCACGAAATTCACAAATTTTAGCACTTGTTGGATCACGCAACTTTTACGATAACTCAATAGATGGACAATTTGATGTCATAACGCAAGGACAACGTCAGCCAGGATCATCTATGAAGCCAATTATATATACTGCAGCATTTGAAAAAGGATACACGCCAGAAACAATTCTGTACGATGTAGATACAAATTTTGCAGTATCTGGCAAACCATACGAGCCGACTGATTATGATCTAAAAGAGCGTGGACCAGTAAGCATGCGCCAAGCTTTGCAAGGATCACTAAATATTCCAGCTGTGAAAACATTATATTTAGTTGGATCAGAAAATGGTGTAAAATTTGCACAGAGCCTTGGCTACACGACGTTCAGTGCAAATAATTTTGGATTATCACTCGTCCTTGGTGGTGGTGAAGTTATTCCACTTGAACATGCCGACGCATACGCAACCTTGGCAGACAACGGAGTGTATCATAAACCTGTATCAATATTACGTGTAGAAAATAATAAAGGAAAAGTATTATCAGAGTGGAAACCAAGTCCAGGGCAACAGGTAGTTAATCCAAAGACGGCAGCCACTATCAGTAACGTGTTGAGCGATGACAACGCACGTGCATATATCTTTGGTAAAGGAAGCAAACTTACTCTACCTGGCAGACCAGTTGCTACAAAAACAGGCACCACACAAAATTTTAGAGATGCATGGGCAGTTGGCTATACACCAAGTCTTGTTGCCGCTGTATGGACAGGGAATACAAACAACACACCTATGAAAGTTGGTTCAGAGGGTTTGGCTGTTGCAGTTCCAATTTGGCATAATTTTATGGTGAATGCTCTGAGCAGTACACCTGTAGAACAATTTCCAACACCTCCAAAAAACGATGCAAAAAAATCAGTATTGCGAGGATCAACAAATGGAAAAATCACTATGCAAATTGATAAAATTACAGGAAACATTGCAACAAGCTCAACTCCAAAACAAAATATTGAAACAAAAATATATGTCCCAGCACACAGTATTTTGTACTACGTAGATAAAGATGACCCACGTGGTCCGATTCCAAAAGACCCATCAGTTGATCCACAATATAATATTTGGGAAAAAGCAATTCAGAATTGGATCACACATATGAAACAAAAAAAACCTAATTGGAATGTACAATTTGGTAACCCACCTACGACATACGATACGACAAGTTCACTTGCTATGGCGCCAAAACTAATCATTTTATTTCCAACACCAAGTACTACATTGACATCCAGACAAATTGAAACAAGTATCAAAGTCAGTTCACCACGAGGAGTAACGCGAGTTTCATATCAGATTGATAAAAAAAATGTTGGTAGTATCACTACCTATCCATTTAATCTCAACCAGTACATGCAAGGTCTTCCTTCTGGACAACATTTACTTACCATTACAGCACAAGATGATGTTGGTAACCAAACACAGCAGGTTGTCCCGTTTACGTTGGATGCAGGAGCGCCAAAACCAAGTGTTTCATGGGTAGGTGGAGCACAGACACTCAACCAACAGAGCTTCCCTCATACACTTGCTTTAACCATATTTCAAGCCGATAACATACAATCTATTACTGTCACAGCCAACAAGGATGGTACAACAAATTTAATTCCAGTTGATACAATTACTAATTTGTCTAAACTATTCCAAAACAATCTTTATGTTATATGGAAAAATAATCCAGGATTAGGATTGTGGCATTTGACTGCTACAATACAAACAACTACCGGAAAGTCAGGACACAAAAATACTATTGATGTTACTATTAAATAAACTAAAATACAAAATACCCCCGCGAAGCAGGGGTATTTTTTTTTACATTCTTTATTGCCGAATTGGCATGACAATATAGAGATAATCTTTTTCACCTTTTGCACGAAATAAACACGGACTATCACTTCCATTGACACAAAATGAAATCGTCCCATCCATGTGTTGCAATCCATCCAAAACATACCTGTGGTTTAGCAAAATAGAATTTTCTTCTCCAACTACTTCTGCATCAACTTCTGATGTGTGTTCACCTGTTTGTGCACTAGTAGAAGAAACACTCACTGTGCCGTTACCTGCATTCAAGTCAAATGAAACAGCATTTATTCCTATAGTTGTAAAAAGACTTGCAGCTTTAATTTTATTTATCAACACATCAACAGGCATGTCCGCAGTTGTTTTAAATGCTTGCGGTATAATCTGTGTGTAATCTGGATATGTTCCGTCTACTAAACGACTCGTCATTTCAAAACTATCATAGCGCATAGCTATTTGTGTATCACTTACCCAAATATGAACACCAGTTTCCCCATCCGACGATTTTCCAAGTGTAAGTAACCGAACCATTTCATACACTGTCTTTGCTGGAATAATACATGAAACTATATCAGTACCTTGTACAACTGAAATTTTACTTTCAGCCAAACGATACGAGTCTGTCGCTGCACAAACTAATCCTTCTGTCCCATCAGGAAAAAATCTAGCGTACAGACCAGATAATTCTGGACGAATTTCATTTTTTGCTACAGCAATAACAGTTCGTGATAATCCATTTTTTAATGTGTTTATATCAAAAATATAAGGATGTTGTTCTTCAATTTTTGGAACAACTGGATACTCATCTGCTGGAATGCCTTTAATTTTTGTACTTGAACTTCCACATGTCAAGAGTAATTCGTTATCTTGTACATCAATTTTTACCTGTTCATCTGGAAGCAAATGAACAAAATCAATAATCATTTTTGCAGGAACAGTAAATGATCCTGGTTTATCTATTTTTGCTCGTAGTGTTGTACATATAGCAATTTCTAAATTTGTCGCCACAAGTGTGACTTTTGATTCCGTTACATTTATTAAAATATTTCCAAGTATCGGGAGATTGGCATGCTTACTTGCTATACCACCAACGATGTCTAGCGATCGAGAGATGTTTTCTTTTGTGCAGGTAAATATCATATCTCCAGATGTTAATCAACTATTATAAATATATATATGTAAAATTGTTGTTTGTTATAGGGGCTGTTGACAGAGTGGATATGTCCTTTTTTTGTTTTTACTGTGCGTTTTTTTTATTTTTTTCTGTGCAGGAACAGTGCACGAAAATGTTTGCTAGCTGTGTATGGATTTTTGTGTATTTTTTTTTGTGTGGATATGTGTGTTAGTTATACATTTTTTTGTGTATTTATTTGCATGTTATCCTGTGTTTTATACACAGACATTATATATTATTTGCGTATAATCTTTGTTTTATCAATTCCATTTCTTGCTTTAATCTTAAGTCATTTTCTAATTCTAAACTAATCTTTGTATGTGCATGCATTGCTGTTGTATGGTCTCTTCCACCGAGCTCTTGTCCAATTGCTGGATACGACATTTTTAGTTCTTCTCGCAAAAGGTACATAATAATTTGTCGTGGAAATGCAAGTTTTTTTTCTCTACTTTTTCCAGTCATATCTTCAACAGGTAAATCATAAAATTCAGTTACAACTGCAAGCAGTTCTCGTGGAGTTAACGATTTTCTCATGTGTTGTGATTCAAAACTAGAAAGAATAGATTTAACTGTTTCTTTGGTAGGTTCAATGTTTTTGAGTTCATGAAATGCAATAATTTTATTTAATGCACCTTCAAGTTCTCTGATATTACTTTGAACAGTCGTAGCAATTTGTTGAAAGACACTTTCTGAAAGTGTATAATTTTTTTCCTGTGCCTTTGCTTGGAGAATGGCAACACGTGTTTCAAGATCAGGTGCAGATACGTCAGCAATCATTCCCCACTCAAATCGTGATTTCAGACGATCTTCCAAAGCTGGAATCGCTTTTGGTGGACGGTCACTTGAGAGGACGACTTGTTTTCCCTGCTGGTGCAACTCATTGAAAGTATGAAAGAATTCTTCTTGTGTCTGTTCTTTTCCTCCAATAAATTGAATATCATCAATCAAAAGAAGATCAACAGTACGGTAACGATCTTTGAAGTCCTTTGCTCTACCTTCTTTTACAGCATTTACAAATTCATTTGTAAATTTTTCAGAACTGACATAGATAATGTGTGTTTGTGGGTTTGCCATAAGCATAAAGTGTCCAATTGCTTGAAGCAAGTGAGTTTTTCCCAAGCCAACACCACCATAAATAAATAGCGGATTGTATGCTTCACCTGGTCGGCTTGCTACAGCCTGTGCGGCAGCATGTGCTAGTTCATTTCCTTTCCCGACAATAAACGTATCAAAGGTATATTTTGTGTTAAGACCAAATTGAGTTACAGCAGATTTTTTTTGAGGATTATATGTAGGTGTTTCTATGGTGGAGGCAGTCTGTTGTTCTGTTGGTATTGGATTGTATCCCTGTTTCTCTATGTTTTTTATTTTTTCAACACTGTATTCTACTTTTTTGATTGGTTTTCCTGTAATACGCTCTAAAGTTTTTACAATGTCGGAATGATATTTTTTTTCTAACCAACTTTTGGTGAATGCGTTTGGAACACAGATGACAGTGTGTCCTTGATTATAGGAAACAATGCCTGTGTTGCGAAACCAAGTAGTAAAGTTTGCTTTTGAAAGATTTAATTCAAATTCTGCTAATACTGCTTGCCAAATTTCGTAGTTTGTCATAAGAATATTGGTCTAAAACGTATACAAGTGATAGTTTATCATAAAACTTGGTTTCAAAAAATGGCTTAAAATAGCATAAAAGTGTGTAAAATGGGGAAAAGCTGTGGATGGTGTGGATAACATAGTATAAGCAGTCTTGTTTGTGTCTCTATTTGATAAGAGTATACATGATTAAAGTATGCGATTCAAATTATTAAATTTACTCTGGATTACTGTTTACATCGCGGATTTTTTGAATACGTGTTCTTGACAAACACATTTTTTTTCTGTATTATGATGAGCGTTCATATCTACATTCAATTTGATTCTATATTTTTATGCCAAAGAGAACATACCAGCCAAAAAAAAGAAAGCGTGCAAGAGCACATGGTTTTTTATCTAGAATGAAAACAAAAGATGGACGTGATGTTTTGAAGCGTCGTCGCGACAAAGGTCGCAAGCGCTTGACCGTGAGTGATCAAATTACTAGTAAACGTGCTAGAAAGACCAGATAAATTAACTCTACAAAAATAAACTCTAGATTTTTCTGGAGTTTTTTGATATACTAGCAGTGTTATATAGTGATGAGTAGCAGAAGAGTCATGTATAATTGAAAGGTCGGACATAATTTTACAA
>QIHL01000041.1 GCA_003230965.1 Candidatus Magasanikiibacteriota bacterium
CAATAACACTTTTTTACCTCGCATTCGCTGAAACCGTGCCATCAAATCCATCAAACTATTTTCAAGTGCATGCCCAAGATGAAGAATACCAGTTACATTTGGCGGTGGCATCATAATGCTATACGGTTCACCATTCAAATTGTCAGGATTAAAAAAACCACTCGCTTCCCAACGATCATAGACTATGTGTTCATAATCAGACGGAATATAGGCTTTTGGTAATTCTTTCATAGGTAGAACTATTGTATCCTACTAGCAAAAAAAAATCAAAAAAAACTGCTTTCAGGCAAAAATTATATAGTATAAGTAGCATATGTACTGTTGACAGATTCTTCTACTCTTGATACACTATGCCATTCTCTGGTCTACAGAGGCAAAAATTACTATTCTCCCGAATACAAATTCCGAGGCTATTTTTATGGCACTGACAGAAATACAACAACTACAACAATTGCTGGAACAAAAAAAGCATATTCTAATTACGTTTCGCAAAAATGGCACAGGCGATGCGATTGCTGCGGCTGTCGCACTCGCTTTGTTTATTCGTCAACTTGATAAACATGCTGATATTGTTGTTGATAATTTTTCTCTCCCACGCAATTTCCAATTTTTGAAACTAGCAAAAAATATCAAACCAGCATTTCATGATTTACAAAAATTTGTAATTTCAGTTGACGTTGCCAAGACTGGCGTGAAAGAGCTAAGTTATGATACAAAAAACAACACCCTACGTATTTTTATTACACCTAAAAAAGGATTTCTGACACGAGAAAATGTGAAGACAGCACAAAGTGATTTCCGTTATGATCTCATTTTAATTGTGGATACGCCAGATCTTGAATCACTTGGCAATGTATACACTAACAATACTGAATTATTTTATAAAACACCAATTGTCAATATTGATCACCACGCTGAAAATGAACAATTCGGTCAAGTAAATATCACTGACATGACAGTAACAGCAACGACTGAAGTACTTTTTCATGTATTAAAAAAACTTGGTGACGCATATCTCACTCCAAAACTTGCAACCGCGCTCTTGGCAGGTATAATCGCAAATACACGTAGTTTCAAAACCGAACACATCAAACCACAAACATTGCACACCGCAAGTTCACTTATTGCAATAGGTGCAGATCGTGAATATATTGTACAAAATTTGTATCGCACACGAACAATTGCATCACTCAAGCTCTGGGGTGAAACACTCAGAAGACTACAGTATGACAATACAACTGGACTGGTGTGGTCAACACTTACACATGATGATTTTATTCGTTCAGGTGGTAATGAAAATGACTTATACGAAATTATTGATGAGCTAATCACCAATTCTCCAGAGGCAAAGATCATTGTACTCATACACGAACATGCGACAGTTGATAATGAGATTTCAATCCATGTACTTGTTCACGTAACAAAAAATTTCAATGCAAAAAAACTCCTCGCACAGTTCAAACCAAAAGGTGATACTGTGCAAGCATCGTGTATCATCAACAACAAAAATTTGAAAGAAACAGAAGAATTGATTGTGACAGAATTAAAAACACAATTAAAAAATAAGTAATAAATAGAGCTGACAATACAATACAAAAAAAGCAGACCACTGCCAGCTTTTTTATTATTTAATCTAAAATCAAATCAATGCTCGTCCATCCATTTGTTCTGGTTTTTCTATACCTAAAATCTTGAGTACAGTTGGAGCAACATCTGCCAAAAGACCGACTGGATGCAATAGACTTAGATCATCGCCAGGTGGGTCTCCTGATGGACCTGCCTGTCCTCTATATTGTTTTCCGATAATGAAGAATGGCACTGGATTTGTACTATGTTCTTTGTCCATATCATGCGTTTCCAAATTTTGCATTTCTTCAGCATTGCCATGGTCAGCAGTAATTAAAAAAACACCATCATGCGCGAGTACATGTTCAGAAATAGTACCAAGCCCTTTGTCAATTATTTCAATACCTTTGACCACTGCCTTAAAATCTCCTGTATGCCCAACCATATCAGCATTTGCAAAATTTAGAATAATTACATCATACGTTTCTGCTTCAATCGCTTTCACAACCTCTTTCGTAATTTTTGATGCAGACATTTCAGGAGACTGATCATACGTTGAAACTTTTGGTGATGGAATAATTTCCCGTTCCTCTCCAGGAAATGGATCTTCAACTGTACCATTTAAGAAAAAAGTTACATGTGCATACTTTTCTGTTTCTGCAATATGGAATTGCGTGAGTCCTGTGTTACTAATCACTTCTGACAAACAGTTATGTACTACGACAGGTTGAAATGCAGTAACAATTGGAATTCCTTTTTCATACTCTGTCATCGTTGCAAAAAATATATCCTTTATATATGTACGTTCAAATTTCATAAAACCCGGAAGAACAAACGCCTCAGTCAATTGGCGTGCACGATCAGATCTAAAATTGAAAAAAATAATAGAATCACCAGACTGAACAGTAGCAACTGGTTTTCCTTCCGAACTAATGACCATTGGAATAAATTCTTCATCATATACTTTTTTATCATACGACGCTTGAATCGCATGGATTGGATCAGCATCGTACACGTCTGCTTTGCCCAAAGCAATTGCATTATATGCTTTTTGAATACGATCCCACCGATTATCTCTGTCCATTGCATAGTAGCGCCCAGACAAGGTAGCAATTTTTCCAACACCAATTTCTTTCATCTGATCCTGCAATAATTTCACAAATTGAATCCCCATATTGTAGTCCGTATCACGACCATCTAAAAATACATGCACAAAAACTTTTTTTATTTTCTGTTCTTTTGCAAATTTCAATAATGCATACAAATGTTCTTGTGAAGCATGAATATTCCCACTGGAAACTAAACCCATCAGATGAAGTGCACCATCTTTTTCTTTTACATGTTCTGCTGCTTTGACAAATGCAGATTTCTGAAAAAACGATTCATTTTCAATACTTTTATTGATGCGCGGAAATGTTTGATAGTAAACGCGCCCAGCCCCGATATTCAAATGCCCAACTTCGGAATTTCCCATTTCACCAAATTGTAACCCAACCTCGTTGCCAGAAGCATGAAGCGTCATAACAGGATACTCACGAACAAAGCGATCAATGTGAGGAATCTTTGCCTGAGTAATTGCATTCGTCGGTGTATCCGCAGCAACACCCCACCCATCAAGGATTGCAAGAACTACAGGCTTTGGTCGTTCAATCATAGAAAATTATACGAGTAAGGATGTACCAGTCATCTCATTTGGTTTGGTAAGATGTAACATATCAAGAATTGTTGGAGCAATATCTGATAATCGTCCGCCGACACGAAGTTTCTTTTTTACTCCTTTTCTAATCAAAATAAACGGTACTGGATTCGTCGTGTGTTCTGTTAGCATGCCACCAGTTTTTGGATCAATCATACATTCAGCATTTCCGTGATCAGCAGTAATCAACAATGTCCCATCATGCGATAATATAAAATCTACTACAGTTTTTACATTTGCATCCATAATATGAATACCTTGCTTTGCTGCCTCTATATTTCCTGTGTGCCCCACCATATCAGCATTTGGATAATTGACACAAATAAAATTAAACTCTTTTTTATTAAAATGGTCAATAATCCGTTTAGTTATCTTTCCAGATTCCATACCAGGACGATCTGCATAGGAATACACTGCAGGTGAACGAATTAACTCACGCTTTTCACCATTGATGGGCTTCGGATACCCACCATTGATAAAATAGGTAACATGTGCGTATTTTTGAGTCTCTGAAATGTAGAGCTGTTTGCGTGCTTCACCAATTGCTTTGGCTAAACTATTTTTTACATCTGGACTTGGAAACGCAGTAAAAATTCCTGGTAAATCAGGGCCAAAATCAGTCATTGCAACAAAACGTGTATTTTTTGGAAAATGTTTGCGTGTAAATATCCCAGGATTTTCTTTATGAAACAACGGCTCTTGCTGGACAAATGTTTTTGTAATCTGACGTGCACGATCACTACGTGCATTGAAAAAATACAACACATCATTATCTTTAATTGTCGTAACCGATGTCCCTTTTGATACAATTACAGTTGGCTGAATATGTTCATCCATTTCACCACGATTGTATGCTTGTGAAATTGCCTCTTCCGCACTCGTCGCAATTTGGGCTGCTTTACCACAAGTCATAGCATCATAGGTTGCTTCGGTTCGTTTCCAATCTTTATTTCTGTCCATAGCATAAAAACGTCCAATCACAGTAGCAATTTTTTCACCACCAATCATATATTTACGTAAATCCTTCAGATGCTCAATCGCAGAATGTGGCGGGGAATCGCGACCATCTGTAAATAAATGTAAATACACATGATTACTATACTTTTCACGACGAAAAAATTCCAAAAGTGCATACAGATGTTCTGGTCGTGCGTGTGGACTTTGATCATCAGTCAAGAGCCCCATGACATGCACATTGCTTTTATATTTCTTTGCATGAAACAATGCGTGCTTGAATGCATGATTTTTGAAAAATATACCAGAAGAAATGTCATCAGAAATGCGTACCAAATCCTGCTCCACAATTCTCCCACCACCGATATTAAAATGACCAGCTTCAGAATTTCCTTCTTGATTTGGAAACAATCCAACATCAACACCAGATGCTTTGAGTTTTGTAAAACTATATTTTTTTATGTATGAAAAAATATTCGGTGCAGTTTCTGGAGTAATTGCATTCCCTTTATTTTTTACATTCGCCAAACCAAAACCATCCAAAATCATTAGGACAAAAGGCGGATTTATTTTTGTTGACTGGATTATATTTTTTTTCAAATGTGTCTTCATAGTGTTTCACTAGTATAACGCAGTTAGCTACAAGATTCAATCTGTAATTGCCTGCTACAGGTATGAACTGAATGACTGGACTAGAGTAAAATACAAAATAAAGCATGAAGAATAGTGCAGGTATACATTTATTTGAAAATTATGTCTCCTTGCCGTAGAATAATAATATCTTTACCATCAACTTGAACAATTGTAGACGGCTTATGATATAGCAATGTTCCACCATCTATAAAAATGTCCGGCTGAATTGTTTCTTTTTTATAAATACTCAAAATATTTTCTGCACTATATGGATTTTCTCCACCTGCACGGTTGGCAGATGTAGACACTAGCGGTACGCCAAGTGCGTGGACAATACTACTTGCAAATACATCATCCGTAAATCTACATGCAAGAAATCCAGTATCGCTAATCACACCACGTGATAGATATAAATTAGATTTTACTTTTGCCACAATAGTTAATGCCCCAGGCCAATATCTTTTAGTTAGATCATCAATTTTTTTATTCCATTCCAAATAAATTTGTGCCATTTTTATACTATCTACCAACACGAGAAGAGGTTTTTTTTTATTTCTACCTTTAATACAAAAAATATTATCAACAGCTTTTTGATTCGTTGCATCGCACCCAAGACCATAGCAAGTTTCAGTTGGATAAACAATTGTTTTACCTTGACGAAGCAACTCTGCAATCACTTGCGGAGTACATTCGGATTGTTTTTTTTCTTCCATACAAATTGTATCAATACTTTATTTTTTTTCTTTTTCTTTCAACCACCGAAGGTATGCTTCTACAAAATCATTGATGTCACCACTAAGAACACGGTCAGTATCTGCAGTTTCGTGATGAGTACGAATATCTTTTACCATTTTGTATGGTTGCAAAACATAAGATCTAATCTGACTTCCCCATTCTGGACTTTTGTATTCACCACGGAGTTTCAAACGTTCTTTTTCTTCTTTTTGTTCGTGTAAAAGTTGTAATTTTGATCGCAAAATTTTCATTGCAGTTTCTTTATTTTGTATCTGTGATCGTTCATTTTGGCACTGAACCACAATATTGGTTGGAATATGTGTGATACGCACTGCGCTATCAGTCTTGTTTACATGCTGACCACCAGCACCGCTAGATCGATAAGTGTCAATACGCAAATCCTCAGAATCAATTTCAATCTTCTCAGTTTCCTCCACCTCAGGCAAAACTTCAATCAACGCAAACGACGTATGACGCATGTGTTCTGCATCAAACGGAGAAATACGAACGAGCCGATGTGTTCCGTGCTCGGATTTGAGATAACCATACGCATATCGTCCTTCCACACGAACCAACACAGATTTAATACCAGCTTCTTGTCCACGTGACTCATCAATCATAGTCGTAACCCATCCTTTGTCTTCCGAATACCGCAAAATCATGCGTAGTAGCATCTCAGCCCAATCTTGTGCTTCTGTACCTCCACTTCCTGCATGAATAGCAATAATTGCATTTTCTTTATCATGTTTGCCATTGAACAAAAGAAAAAATTCTAACTTTTCAAATTCTTTTTGCAAATCACTAATTTTGTGCCGAACCTCTTCAATCATTTCATCGTCAGGATTATCCTTCAAATCATGACACAACCCAATGAGCTCTTCAACAGTTTTTTTCATTCCTTCCCACGTAGCAATTTCACTGCGAAATACTTCATGCTTCTTTCCAACTTTTGCTGCATTTTCAGGATCATTCCAAAAATCTGATTCTTCCATTTCTTTCTCCAATCCGTGCATCTCTGCAATTTGTTCATCAATATCAAGCAATCTCCAAGTATCAATAATCTTTGCTTGAAGTTCTTTTAGTTGTTTTATCTCTTCTTTCATACGCCCACTATCCTACAGAAAAAATACAAAAAAAACAACCCCGACGCGTCGGGATTGTTTTAATAATATGAAATGAAAATTTTACATCATTCCTGGCATACCACCACCCATGCCTCCCATTCCAGCCATACTGGACATATCTGGCTCATCTTTCTTTGGTAAATCTGTAACAATAGCTTCAGTAGTTAACACCATACCTGCAATAGATACAGCATTTTCAAGTGCGGATCTAGTTACTTTTGCAGGATCAATAATTCCAGACACAACTAAATCTTCGTATTCACCAGTCATCGCATTGAAACCAAAGTTGCCTTCCTGCTTCTTTACTGCGTCTACAACTACCGCACCTTCGTATCCAGCATTGCGAGCAATTGTGTACAGTGGTGATTCAAGTGCTTTACGCAAAATTTTTACTGCGAGCATTTCTTCATCAATCAAATTAAGATTATCAAGTGCTTTGACCGCACGGATGAGAGCAACGCCACCACCTGGAACAACACCTTCTTCAACTGCAGCTTTTGTTGCACCAACTGCATCTTCAATACGATGCTTTACTTCTTTCATTTCAGTTTCTGTAGCTGCACCAACTTTGATAACAGCAACACCGCCAGCAAGTTTTGCAACACGTTCTTGCAATTTTTCTTTATCAAATTCTGAATCACTTTGTTCAATGAGTTTATGAATTTGTGCGATACGATCTTGAACCATCTTTGCATCGCCTTTTCCTTCCACAATTGTAGTATTTTCTTTTGTTGACGTAATTTTGCGTGCATGACCCAAATCATTAAGTTCCACATTTTCCAATTTCAATCCTATATCTTCGGTAATGACTTTTCCACCAGTCAAAATTGCAATGTCTTGCAACATCTCTTTGCGACGATCACCAAATCCTGGTGCTTTTATAGCAAGAACATTGAAAGTCCCACGTAATTTGTTTAGTACCAACGTGGTTAATGCCTGACCATCTACGTCTTCGGCAAGAATTACTAAATCTTTGCTACCAGACTTTGCAACTTTTTCAAGCAATGGCAAAATTTCTTCTACTGAAGATATTTTTTTGTCAGTGATAAGTATCATTGCATCTTGGTATTCTGCTTCCATGCGATCGGCATTTGTAACCATATATGGAGAGACGTAACCTTTGTCAAACCTCATCCCTTTCACGGTTTCAATATCCATGCCAAAAGATTGAGATTCTTCTACTGTAATTACGCCGTCTTTACCAACTTCTTTCATGGCATCGGCAATTTTTGTTCCGATTTCTTTATCGTTAGCAGAAATTGCTGCAACATTTGCAATCTCATCTTCTTGGACAGGCTTAGAAACTGTTGACTTCAAATACTCAACAATAGCTTCCGATGCACGATGCAATCCACGATTGAGTGCAACAGGATTTGCACCAGCAGCAATGTTCTTCATCCCTTCGTGGACAATAGCTTGCGCGAGCACAGTTGCGGTTGTTGTTCCGTCACCAACATCATCGTTCGTCTTGCTTGCAACTTCTTTTACAAGCTCCACACCGATATTTTCATTTTTGTCTTCAAGTTCAATTTCTTTGGCAACAGAAACACCATCTTTTGTAATAGTTGGTGCGCCGTACCCTCTATCTAGCACAACATTGCGTCCTTTTGGTCCGAGAGTTACCTTTACAGTATTTGCTAAGGCATCAATACCACAAACCAACGCTTTTCGTGCTTGTTCATCAAATGTAATTTGCTTTGACATATTTTTTACAATTAACAATGAGAAATAAACATCTAATACATTATTCAATAATTGCTAGAATATCATCCTCGGAAATAATTTTGTGTTCTTCGCCATCAACGTCCACTTCGTCGCCACCCCATTTTTTGAATAATACTTTTTGTCCGACAGATACATCCATAGATGCACGTTCACCAGTATCTAGACGTTTGCCAGGACCTATAGCAATAATTTTGCCTTCCATCTTTTTTTCTTTATCAACTGTGTCTGGCAAAACAATGCCTGACGCAGTTACTTCTTCCTCTTTCACTGGTTTGACCAAGACGTGGTCGCCAAGTGGTTTAATCATCATAGGTATGAGATTTAAGACTTATGATTTAATTTTATTATCACTCTAACTAATTGAGTGATAATCCGATACATATTGTAACTGTACAAAGAATATCTGTCAAGCGGTAAAAATACACAATTTTTCCACAGGACATACACAATAAAAAATGACTTCATACAACAAAAAACCCACAGAAAGACTCAGCTCAAAGCATCGACTCTATGTGAATTCGTGATGCCTGTCAGTAACACGGATTCTAGAGCGTATGTATCGTGCCAAGCCTATCCGTAGGCTTTTTACATATACTACTTTCTCATACTCTTGCCAATTGGTCAAGAACAACAAAAAAGGCTAAGCAGAACGGTTTTGAAAAACAAACGTGGACAACCTGTGAGTATACTGGGACTAAATTACCACTTCTTCGCAGAAATCCGCAGTACAAAACCAAAAAAGAATCCTGCAATGAACAGACCAATATATGAAGACCATAAATAATGATCTGGTAAAAGTAAAACAAAAAAAGCAGAATAAATACCAATTTCCCACCATGAGAATCTTTGATTTTCTCTCATATTCAGTATAATCCTATAATAAAAAAACAGAACAGCACATAAAAATAATACACCAACCAAACCAACTTCTATTAAAATCAAAAAAGGCACATCATGAATTGGTTGAATAAACCAAATTGGAACCAGTGGCATCACGCTGTGCAGTGCTTGCGTCACATTCCCAGCGCCAACACCAAAAAATGTATGATGTAAAAATAATTGCCATCCATCATGATAACCAGTCATTCGTTCTGTGATTGATGCTTGTTCATGAACACTGACATCACTCACACGTGTAAAAATTAATGCTGAAAAAATAAAAGAAAAAACTAGAAATGACAAAACCACTGCAACTATCCAACCACGTGCAAAAATAGTTGTTTGTTTTTTTATAATGGAAAACAAAATGAACAATACAAAGACCGCTGTCGCAATCCATGCTGTCCTGCTGAATGTAAAAAATAATGCAATTGTTTGTAACACACTAGCAATCACAAAAAACAAAACATCATATTTTGTTTTTGCGATAGACAATCCAATAAATGAAGCAATCAACGCAATCACTAAAAAACCGCCAAATACATTCGGATGAGAAAATGTCCCATACGCACGTACCCACCGTCCGATAGTTGGTGACTGGATGATAGACGTTCCCGCAACCCATGCGTTTTGTGTACTCATACCAAGCCATGTTGATCCAACTATTGACTGCGAAAGAAATTGCCACATTCCAAAAATACTTTCAAAAATACTTCCAGCGACAACAGAACCAACAATCATACGCAATGAAATTGGTGCGGTAAATACTATCAAACAAAATACTCCAGCTTCTAGCACACGGCGTGCAGTCTGGATTGCAATCAGTGGATCTAGACTCCATAAGGAAGAAAGAAAAATCCAACTAACAAAAAAAAGAAAAAATAAAATAAATAGTCTATCATTTGACCATTTTTTTATTGATGTACCATGGTGCAAACCACCATTCTGAATAATCCAAATAATCCAAAGTACTGTTGCAATTCCCAATAAAACTTCTGTTGCATAAAGTCCAAGCGTTGCATACTGCCACAGACTGCCTCCAATAGTAACTTGACGTGTAATCAAAATAGCCTGCCATGGCATAAAGACCAATAGCAAAATAACGCAAAAACCTAAAAGTTTTTCTATTTTGGATGATTTATTCATAACGTGCAATACGTTCTTTCCATTGCTCGCGAAAATGCTTACGCCGATCATTTTCGTGAAACTTAAGCATTGTGTCTGAAATGACTACATCAGTATCTGTTTGTCCTTGTTTACTTTTAGTATTTCTTTTCATCTTCTGTTGTTGAAATCCTTTTGCCTGACCTTCCAAAAAATTACCATACCACGTCCCCCACCACGCATGACCTATGCGTTGAATCAAACGAGATAGACGTGACGGATTCACCCTCCAACGCGATAATGCAGTGTATGGTTGAAACACATTTGGAACAAGTTGCTTCACCCATGGATTTGCTTGTTGTATATCAGTCAATACATCTTCTGGATCAAAAACAGGAATCAATTGATCCAACCAATACGCCATATAAATATCATCGCCTGGAATACACACATCATACAGTCTTTCGTGTGCATCAGTAATATAAAAACTCAAACAAATACGATCTCGCACATGTGTTCTGGTTCGTCGCATTCCAACAAAACTTAATACACTCGTAACAAAAAAACGAGTCAGCCACAATCTACCGCGTTTAATGACAATAAATAAATCAATATCACTATCTATTTCTGGAGATCCAGAAGCAATGGTATTACAAACAAATACTGCGCGGACAAAAGGAACAAAACGTAAAATCTTTACTGCATGTTTCGCACGTTTCATCTTGTGTTCAACAATCAGAACGGCACGATCACGCACTTGCGTAATCTCTCCACGATTCGTGAGAAATACAAAACCATCTTTTGTTTGCCAATGCGTACTATGTTCCACTACATCCAAAAAATCTTCGTACACATAATTTGCCGGCGGCTTCCACAGCCATCGGTATAATTCTTCTCTCGTCAGTGGTATATCAAATAGATCAAAATATGCCAGCGTTGCAATAATAGATTGTTCAATTAGTGTAGACACAGTACCTATAGTGTATCTTATTTTAGCAAATAAAAAAACTCCCTACGGGGAGTTTCTGATTTATTGTACTATTCGCCAATCTTGCGCATAGCAACTGGCTGAGGCTGAATTGATGATGCTGAAATGGACTTACTAGTGTCTATATCCTTTACTACAGAGTCATCAACGATCATTTTATTTGTAGTAATCCGAATTACCTGATCTCTGTTCAGAGTATATAATTGCCCACCAAGCAATGACCCTTTTACAATATACTGTGCAACCAACTGCCCATTGCTTTCCAAAACAATATCACTAATTTTACCCAGCACAGTTCCTGATACAGTTTCAACAGACAAATGTTTGTATTGTGAAAATGTCATTCGCATACAAATTTCTTATTTCTTGTCATCTATCGCAATTGTTTCAACAATATCTGATGAACTACTATTGCTCTTGTTTTTTTTCTTTTGCTGATGAAAAATTATCACTTGTTGTAATGCTGTCGTTAGTGTAGACAAAAACCAGTACAATGCCAATCCTGCTGGAAGTTCAAAACCAATTAATATCGTCATCACAGGCATAAAATATAACATCTGTTTATTCATCATCGCCATCATGCTCTCATCTTTACCACCTTTACCTGCAGCCTTTGGTGGCTGTTTTGTTGAGAGCATTTTCGTTTGCCAATATTGTGATGCACCAGCTAGAAGAGCCAAAATAACATTACCTTTCTTTGATAAATCAAATAATCCAAGAGTAATTGGATTCAAATGTCCTGGATTGTGCACAAAAGAATAGAGAATACCAAAATTGTCTGTCGTGAGACCAGCCTGCAATACCCAGTACAATGCCAGAAAAATCGGGAGTTGAATAAGCAAAGGCAGACACGAACCAAACGGACTGACTTTGTTATCCTTATACAATTTCATTGTCTCCTTCGCCAACTTTTGTTGATCATTTTTTTTGTACTGCTTCTTCAGAGCATCCATCTTTGGCTGTAACACTTGCAAAGATTTTTGTGCCTGAATAGATTTTGTTGTGAGAGGATACAATACCAGTTTAATCAAAATTGTAATGATCAAAATATCAATACCAACATCAGGAATAAGATTGTATAGTGCAACAAACCCATTAAAAATAGGCTGATAAAGAGTCACTTGAAACAATTGTTGCATAGATGTGTATCAAATATAATCCAGCCGAGTATAGCATGAGAAAAACAAGAACGCAATGTTTGAAAGAGAAACAAAAGAGGTCAGTAAACCTAACCTCTTTCAAAAACTAATAATTATTTACTCAGTTCCGACTCAACTTCCGCAACAAAATCTATTGATTTTTTTTCAATTCCTTCACCCAACTCGTAACGAGTAAAATGACGAATAGTAATCTTTTCTCCAATTTCTGCAGACTTTGCAGTCATGAGTTCACCAATAGTGATATCTTCATCTTTTATAAATGGTTGTTCCATGAGACAAATTTCACTAAAAAACTTATTCAGTTTTCCTTCAATAATTTTATCAATTATCTCTGCAGACTTACCTTCATTTTTCATTTGTTCGTGATACACGTCCTTTTCTTTTCCAATCAATTCTTCTGGTACTTCATCTCGTGTAAAATATTTTGGTGCAGTTGCGGCAATATGCATAGCAATATCATTTACCAATGTTTGAAACAACTCATTTTTTGCGACAAAATCGGTTTCGGAATTTACTTCCACCAACACTCCAATTTTTCCACCAGCATGAATATAGCTCGCTACTATACCTTCTGCAGCAACTTTACCAGCACGTTTGGCTGCCTTTGCAATGCCACGTTTACGAAGCAATTCAATAGCTTTGTCAAAATCACCACCAGCTTCATCAATTGCTTTTTTACAATCAAGCATTCCAGCACCAGTCTCGGCGCGAAGTTTTGAAATATCTGAAGTACTCATAAATATGACAGTAAAATATATAAAAAATTATACCCAAAGGCAATATCAAAGTGTTATATTATCAGACGAATCACTCTGTAAAACTACTGGAGCCTCTTTTGGTATCAAAGCTTCTTTTGCTTCTGCTCGTTTTTTCCCCTCCAAAACAGCGTCTCTAATAGTATGAACCAACAAAGTTATAGAACGAATCGCATCATCATTTCCAGAAATTACATACTCTGCGTGTGTTGGATTTGCATTAGTATCGCATACTGCAATAATAGGTATACCAACTCGGTTAGCTTCAGTAACAGCAGTTTTTTCTCGTTGAAATGACGGAATGAATAATACATCTGGAATCTTTGTCAAACTAACCAAACCACCAAGAGACACTTCCATTTTTTCAAGTTGTTTAGAAATATTTAACTGTTCCTTTTTAGTATAGTGTTCTAGTTCGCCTGATTCTTGTTGTTCTTTCAAACTAATATACTTTTTCAACAATTTTTTAATTTCCACAAAATTGGTAATGAACCCACCAATCCAACGTCCAACCAAGTAAGGCATGTCGCAATCAATCGCTGCCTGTTTTACTATCTCTCGTGCTTGCGGTTTTGTCGTCATAAAAAGAATAATCTTTCTATCAGCTACCATATCAGCAACTTGCTCACTAATCTGTTTAATTTGTTCCTGTGTTTTTTCTAAGTCAATTATATGTACACCGTTTCTTTCCATAAAAATAAACGGCTTCATTTTTGGATGCCAACGAGAACTTTGGTGTCCAAAATGAACGCCAGCCTCAAGCATCTCCAGAATGGTGGGAGTTTTCATAAATGAATCTTCCTTAAACCTCACTATCGCTACCCATTTCAGGGAGGAAAACCCGCGATAGCTGAGAAATATATAAAGTGACTATACTATAAAAGAATCCACCAAATTTGTCAATAGACTGTGGTACTGTTGACAAACAAAAAAACATGCTATAATATATGTATTCTTCATAATGACGCTATGCTTTTCATCATGGCTAAAAGGAAAAAACTACTCTTAACTATTGGAGTACTTTTATTTAGTTTCTCCTTTTTCTTTTTTATTCAACCACAACGTGCGCTAGCAGATCAACGATGTTGGACAAGAAGTGCTTGCACTAATTACAGAGAATTTACTCTTGGCATGAATAAATATAAGGCTGCTGATGGATTCTACACTGGAACTGATGCAAAAAAAACTTGCCCAAATGGTGGAGCACCTAACAAGCCAAACGAGCTTGGTTTTTGTCTTCCTGTTGGAAAAACAACAACAGAGATAACTTTTGGAGGAAAAACCAGTTTTGGAAATATGGGAGAGTTTATCCAAGTGATGTTTCGCTACTCAGTAATTGTTGCCGGTATTCTAGCGGTTATCATGATTATTTTCGGCGGTATTGAATGGATTGCATCTGCTGGAAATAGCTCTGTAATTACAAGTGCAAGAAAAAAAATCACAGGTGCACTAACAGGTTTGATTATTGCTATTCTTTCTTATTTTATTTTGAACTTAATCAATCCGTATCTTGTAAATTTACGCCTGCCTCAGGCGTGGTTATTAAATCAAGAAATACTTATGCCAGGACATTGTCAGCTTGTACCCAAAGAAACTGGTATAGCAAAAGTCTCAAACAATTTTGTCAACTTAAAAAATAAACAGCAAGAAAAAGTTATAAACAATATCAAACAGTCTGATTTTGTTACAAGTACAAAACAAACAGCAGCATGCGGA
>QIHL01000011.1 GCA_003230965.1 Candidatus Magasanikiibacteriota bacterium
ACACTGTTTTAAACCCATTTACCCATCTATATTTGAATATTACTCTCATATATGACTCATTTAGAGTCCAGAATGTATGTGAACTTATTCAGCAAATTGAAAAATAGAGGTCTTGAAAAACCTCTGTAAAATCTACCATAATAAGGCGGGAAAATAATTTTTATTTTAAGAGTACATTTCGTTTAACTAGTTAGTATGTAATCTTTACTTTTTACTCAATATACGTTATCATATGCATATCTTTTTATGTTAATTGACGGACAAAAAATTGCAAACGAGATCCTCAAGGATTTAAAAATTCGTGTTGAAAAACTCAAAAAAAAAGGTAGTAATCCTACACTTGCTGTTTTTTTGATTGGAGATGACAAACCCTCCCGTATCTACGTAAAAAAGAAAGAAGAAGCAGCAAAATTGATTGGTCTTGACTTTGTATGCATAAAATTACCAGACGAAACATCAAAAAATAACATCATTGAACATATTAAAAAAATACAAAAAAATGTTGATGTTGCGGGTATTATTGTTCAATTACCACTACCACATCCGGACTATACAGATGATGTACTAAATACAATAGACAAAAAAAGAGATGTAGATTGTTTGACCAACATAAACCTTGGTAAATTAGTAATGAAAACAGAATTTATAACACCACCAACTGCTGGTGCAGTCTTCGCAATTTTGAACTCGCTTCATATCAATTTGAAAGGAAAAAATGTGACTGTTGTTGGTATGGGAGCACTCGTTGGAAAACCAGTTTCTATTATGGCATACAATGCATACGCCAGTGTGACGACCTGTAATAGTGAGACACGAGATATTTCAGACAAATGCCGTATAGCAGATATTATCATCACAGGTGTTGGAAAAAAAGATTTGATTCGTGGCAATATGGTAAAATCTGGCGCAATTGTTATTGATACTGGTATTTCATTTGAAGGGAAAAAAATTTTTGGAGATGTAAATGTAGATGAAGTTAAAAAAATTGCATCATACGTTACACCAACTCCTGGTGGTGTTGGACCAATTACTGTCGCACAATTGCTAGCAAATACGGTTACATGTGCAGAACAACACAAAAATTTATAATATATTATTTTGAATAACCAATTCATACAGAATTCCTTCTAATTCTTCTAAACTGTTAATCCGTACAAGCCGACTACGAAATTCTTTAATCAAAGGAATATCAATGCTAAATTTATTTTGCTTCAAATACCAAGATAAATGTTTTCGAAAACTTGCAATTGCTTTTTTTTCTAATTCTTCTAATTTCATATTCATTATTTTTTTATTTTTTGAAAGTAAGAGAAATTGTATATGATATTTTACATGGAGCGTTGCGTGTTTAAAAATAATACGCATACGTTCTTCAATAGAAATAATATAATTTGGATCTAGCACTTTTTTGAAAAACCAAGGATTACCAAGTACACCACGAGCAATCAAAACCCCGTCTGCACCAGTTTGTTTCAATACCTCATCAACTTGCTCTGGTTTGTGAATATCACCATTTGCCAAAAGTGGCACTGTTGCAATCTCTTTTGCCTGTTTAATTCGTCCCCAATCACACACACCACTATAACCTTGCTTTTTTGTTCGTCCATGAATAGTAATCATGTCAGCACCAGCTGATTCTATTGCAGGAATAAATGTCTTAAATGTATCAGGATTATCCCAACCAAGACGAATTTTTACAGACAATGGCGTATCCCCTATTGCTCGTTTCATCTCGCGCACAATATTGCCAGCAACTTCTGCGTCTTTCATGAGTGCAGCTCCGTTGAAATTACTAGTAATCTTGTATACTGGACAACCAATGTTAATATCAATGCCTTCTGGACGTGCATGCTCCATGACAATCTCAGCAGCTTTTGCCATGGTTAATGGATGCGCACCAAAAATCTGCTGAACAATCGGACGTTCAATTTCAACGAAGTCAATCATACAAAGAGTCTTTTTATTATCACGCACCAAAGCTTCGCTAGATACCATTTCACGAAACACAATATCAGCGCCACCAATCTCACGAACAATTTGACAAAATGCAGAATCTGTCATATCAGCCATAGGAGACAGCGCCAAAATTGGTTTATTTTTTAAGAAAATATCTTGAATCAACATATTGCAATACCCTATATCATTTTGTACAAAAAATCAACCCCATTCATGCTCATCGCACATCAAATACTTTTGTCATACAAACACACGTACATTTTATAAAAATAGACACTTGAAACAGAACACTTGACAAAACTTACAAGACCAGCCATACTAACTTTACAATTCAGTCGCATACTTGTGGAAGTAGGGTGAAATTCCCTCACTGTGCCGCAACGGTAATCTCTGACAAAGAGTCAGAGTAGTCCGATCTTCAAGTATGTGTATATCCCGAGCAGGAATAGACGTATGCTTTTTTTCATTATCAAAGCACCTTCTCCTAATCGGGAAGGTGTTTTTATTCATCTTAAAATTAAAATTTTTAATCTCTAATCTTTTATGTATGTCTTTCATCCATAAACATAAACCACATCTTATTATTTGGACTATACTTCTCGTGATTGTCGGGGTGAGCGGTTATATTGCGTTTGGTACAAAGACTAATCAAAAGTCTTTGCTATTAGCTCCACACTCTCAAGTACAGGTTGATACACAGTCAAACAAAACAACAACAACTGGTACTTTCGTCAAAACGCATAAAAAAAATATAAAAACTCTAAATAAAAGACTACAAACTACATTAACAGAAAATAAAAAAATAAAAAATTCAAGCCAAAAACCATTAACTACAACAACACAGAAAAATCAAACTTTGAACTCTGAACAAACAGTAACAGCAAATACGACAACGCCTGTTTACAATATTACACTTCAAGTAGACAATAAAAAATATAGAGCAACCATCACAAAACCAATCTCTGTATATCAACTTATGCAAAAACTAAAAAAAACAAACCACTTTACATTTACTGGAACAGACTATGGATCAGGTATGGGATTTTTTGTTAAAACTATAAATGGTAAAGCAAATAATACACATGCAGGAACTTATTGGATTTTTTTTGTAAATGGTAAAAAATCTACAAGAGGTGTTTCAACTAAAATTATTCATAAAGGGGATATAATTTCTTGGGCTTATGAAAAAGATACATCAGATTAATTCTACAATTTTTATTACAATTTTTGCATTGGCTATACTTGCAGTTGCACTTCCAAGATTTGCATTTGCGGATAATGCTACTTCTACCTCAAATAACATACAAACCACATATTGTGGAATGAATGAATCAAAAACAAGTTCTTCAACTGCGTACACACTAAGTGTTCAAGCAAGTACATCTTCCATCATATTTAGCAGTAGTACAATAACACTAACGCCATTTTTGCAATCTAGTTCTAGTTCTATAGTACAAATAACACAAACACCAGTAACATACATGTCAAATGGAAATATCATTGCTACAAGTACTGGTGTATATAACTGGACACCATCAACGACTGGAACTTTTTCAATTACTATTTCTACAAATAATTGTACAACCAGTAAATCAATTGATATTTCTGTACTAGATCAATCCAAATCATCTACTGATTCATCTTCTACAAGTAGTGATGCTTCAACAACTTCTTCAACAACTTCTTCAACAACTTCTTCAACAACTTCTTCAACAACTTCTTCAACAACTCACCTAACTATTCGTCATTATAATACTATTATATTTGATGGTATGGTTTCATTTCCAAGTTCTACAATCTTAACCTACCACGATTCCAAAGATACTACGCAGTCTAATACGACAACAAAAGTGCACTCTGTACTTGCACTGATTCAAGATGCAGCCAATCAAAGCGGTTCTTTTTCAGTCTCTGATCTTACATATTATTCATCATACGGAAGTTTTTATATACATTGTCTCGCATTTTCCACAACAAGCGCATGTAATAACTGGCAGTATGTTGTAAATGGTACATACCCGAGCGTGAGCATGGATAAATATAATATTTCTTCAACAAGTTCTTCAGATGTATACCTCTATTTTGGTAATCAATATTATATCTCACTTAGCACGTCAACAATAAAAACTAATGAATCAGTTACAGCGACGCTAAAAGAATACGACTATCAAAATAATACTGAAATACCTAAAAAAAACACAAAACTTTTAGCAACAAATCCAATTCTATCTGATTATTCTAACTATCATCCAGCAACTGTGACGTCATCAATAACAGATACAAATGGCAATGCAATCTTTAACTTTTCTACAACTGGAACATACTATATTACATTACCAAATACATATTGGCCAGGCGACACACTTATAGTAACAACTACACCTATAGTATCAACGTCAACAATTACTACAACTACAAGTGGCAGTAACTCACCAAACTACTCAAATAGTAGCAATACGCCAAACATATCTTCTGCTATTCAATTTCTTAAATTACAACAAAATGCTAATGGATCAATTGGTAATAATGTCTTGTTTAGTGATTGGTCAGCTATTGCTCTTGGAGTTGGAGATCCAGATGGAAATGCAACAAAAAAATTAACAACATATCTAAAAACAAATCCAAATGCATATATTGGATTCAACGCAACCACAGACGCAGCCAGACGTGCAATGGCGTTGATGGCACTTGGCGTAAATCCATATTCTGGAACGAACACAAATTATATTCAAGCAATCATAAAAAATTTTAATGGTACCAGTTTTACAGATCAGCATGGAAACGCAAATTTATTAAACAGCGATGTATTTGCGTTAATTCCACTTTTAAATGCTGGCTATACTTCAAATGATTCAATTGTAACGAATAGCATTGCCTATCTCATCTCACACCAAAACCAGAGTGGATCATTTGGTAGTCCAGACGTAACTGCTGCAGCAATAGAGGTTTTTACACAGGTAAAAAGTTTGCCAAATGTAAATAGTGCTATAACAAAAGCAATCACCTACTTGAAATCTACACAAAAAAATAATGGTGGTTGGGGAAATATTTATAGTACAACATGGGTTGAACAAGCAATTGCTGCGCTTGGTCAATCTGAATCTGATTGGATAAAAAATGGGAATACACCAGCAGAAAGTTTAGTGAGTAAACAATCTATAACTGATGGCGGTTTTTTGCCAACTGATACAACAGACAATCGCATCTGGGCAACAGCATCTGCAATACCAGCACTTGAAGCAAAATCATGGGGAGCAATCCTACACACATTTGATAAACCTAAATCGTCCACACAAACTAATACATCAATATATTATCGTAACACAACAATTGATACAACCACTACAACACATGTGGCGACGTCAACCAAAAATACAACAACAACTAAACAATCAGTTGATACATCCACCACAACACTTGATACGACAACAACAAGTGAAGCCACTACAACTACACTCATTCCAATTTTTATCATGAAACCAACAACAACAGTACAAACAACAAATACTAAAATAACAACATTAAAACCAACTCCAGTAATTATTCAAAATATAAAAAAACTACCAATTTTAACTCCATCAAACTCAAAAACATTTATTCAACAACTAACCTCAACTCATAAATCCTTAAACAATTTAATCAATACACCAACAAAAAAAGCAACAGGCACATATTTTCTCTCAGCAGACACATCAAACACTACTCCAATTCAATCTACAGCAAAAGATGTATTTGCAACAGCAACGACGCTCGCAACAGGCATGGGGGGCTATTTAGCTTGGAAACTCCTACAAACTTTGATATAATTTATGTACTAATTGATCAATCTTTATGAATAAAAAAACTAATATATTTATTATTGCGATTCTTTTTATTGCACTAGCTATAAGCGCTCGTCTGCTCCCGCATCCAGCAAATGTAACACCAATAGCAGCTTTGGCATTAGTTGCTGGTATCTACTTACCAAAACTCTGGGCAATTTTAGCACCACTCGCTGCAATGTTTATTAGTGATATTTTCATTGGTTTTTATGACTGGAAAATAATGATAATTGTATATGGAAGTTTTGTTCTTATAGGTCTGATTGGTCTTTTAGTACGCAAAAAAAAACACCTATGGTCAATTATTGGTGGAATTACGCTTGGATCTATTATTTTTTTTCTGGCAACAAACGGTGCTGTCTGGTTGTTTGGAACACTTTATCCACATACAATTTCAGGATTGATAGAAAGCTATATTATGGGTCTTCCATTCTTTCGTAATAGTATTATAGGAAATTTATTCTATACAGTTGTATTAGCTAGTATTGCAGAATTCAATTTTTACCTAATGAAAAGAAATAATAGTAGAACTATTTTTATGTCTTCAAACACTAAAAAATAACTAGATATATAAATTATAAAAACTCTACAATTATATTTTTATCCAAAGTCAGTATCAATATTTATCTTATGCCCAGAATCTGTTTGATATCCCGGTAATGAGGATTTCAAATTGGCGCTATCATCTACTTTTTTTTCTGTTGTCTCAACTGGCAGATCCTCTACAGGTAAACCAGATGGCGGTGCAGCCTGCTTACCAACAGTCTTTTGGAGCTGTGGTGTCTGTACATGTGACATTGGAAAATGCCAAATAGTTGCCAATTCTTCAATATTAAACATAAATGCCTTTGCCCCATATTTAATATTTCGTCTCTGAAATGCTTTTATCAATTCTGATTTACGACGATTAGATTTCTTTATAGAATGTTGGATAGTTGTAATTTTTGGAATAATGGAATTTGATGTTGGATTGTTGTATTGTTGCATAGCACCGACAAGCAAATACGAGGCACGCTCTTTATGAAAAACTTCTTTTTTAGCTATATAAAGTACACGTATTTTTGTCTTGAATCCAACCTTACTGATTTTATTTTCCATAGATTCTACCAATTTTTTTTGACCAGGAGTTAAAAATAGTAGGTTATTTTTTGCATCTGGTTTTCCTTCTTCTTTACTTACAACTGCTTCACGATTAAATATTTGGTCACCGATAGAAACCATACCGCCAAGTAATACTTTTATAATATAATCAGCAATGGTTTTTTTTGATTCAATTTTTTCTCCGATTAATTCCTTAATTTTATCAATTGCTTTTTCTTTCCAATTTTGAGAGACTGGTTTAAGAATAATCTGGAACCATATCTGCTCTCCAGTACCAATATGGCTAAAACTTTCAAGGAATGAACCCATAGGATCTGACAAAGGAAAATCTTTACCAATAGAATTCTTAAATTCTTCATACACACGAATAGGGTAAGCATCATGCTCTGCAAGTGTAAAATCCGCTCCCCACATATCATAAGTATCATCAGGAAAATGCGTTGGCATAGCATTGACGTAATCGTCTACCTCTGTAATTTCTGCTTGCGGATACTGTGCATAAAATGATGCTTCTATCAAATCTTGAAACTTTTGTTCTGTCCAAATTAAAAACTGGATATAACCTTCAATACTAATAATTTCAAAACTAAACCATCGTTGTTTGTGCCCATGCCAAAATTTTTCAATAATACTTGGCTTCTCGTATCCACCAATCAGATGAGAAAATAATTGTTCTATAGCTTTTGGAGATTGAAGATTTTCCTGTGGTACATCAACAGCAAGCAATACGTACTTCCAATTTGTTGTCTCTTTTTCTTCACGCCAGTCAGCCCAAAAAATAGTAAATGCAAATAATAATATTGCGGCTAGAATTACCCATCCGCCGAGCGCAAACAATCCCCACACAATATATCCTGTGGACTGATTGAAAAAAAATGTTATATTTTGTATCAGTATTGTATACAATGAACCAACATTCATACTTATTCATCAACGTATTTGAAGATAAGCGCGTAAATAATAATTAAGATGATTGCCGACCACCACCACCCGTGTTGACCTGAAATATATCCAGCTAAAAAAGCTAGAAAACATACAAGCGTACCAATTAATGCAATGAGATGACGTAAAAGTATATCTGACATAACAAAAAAATACTGAAGATAATAGATCAAAGATTGAAAAAATAAAACATACTAATCTCTGATGAAGTAAGTATACCATAGCATAAATAAACCCGCTAGAGAGCGGGTTTATTTATGCTATTTATTGTTATGATCGTTTTCGCAAAGCCAGACGTTCCCAAACAACCAATAATGGACTGGCTAAGAAAATAGACGAATAGGTTCCAAAGAAAATACCAATAATTAAAGCAAGTGCAAAATAATGGATAGTTTCTCCTCCAAAGAAAAAGAGAGCAATCAAAACAAATAACGTTGTCAATGAGGTATTTAATGATCTCACAAAAGTTTGATTTACTCCAAGATTGACGACATATTCAAATTTATCAGAACCGTGCTTAATCAATTGCTCACGAATACGGTCAAAAACTACAATAGTATCATTCACAGAATATCCAAGAATAGTCAGTAATGCAACAACAAATGGAATATTAACCTCAACATTTAAAAATTTTCCTAGCAAAACAAACACACCCATCGTAATTGATACATCATGAATCAGAGCAATAATTGCAGCAACACCATATTTCCATGACTGCACTGGCTTGGATACTTTACGAAACGCGTATGCAACAAAAATGATAATAGCAACAACCACAGCAATACCAGCATAGATTGAACGCTTACGCAAATTAGCACTAATAGATGGTCCAATTGTTTCCAACTGTTTTTCAACAATCTGATTCCCTGTAGAAACAATTGATGTTGATGATGCAGATACGACTGCGCCACTTGCTATTTTATCTGTTGAACTTACCACGACAGGAACAACTTGAATCATTTTTGTACTCACAGGATTTCCATTTTGATCAGTAATAGTGAAATGTGGTTTACTTTTTGATGTCAAATGAGCTTGTGCTGTAGCACTTTTTGCAAATGCTTTATTTAATGTATTCAAGATAAGTTGATGTTCGTCTTCTGTAATAAATCCCATTCGCAGAATATAAGAATCCGTACCAGCTGGCTGGACAACTAGACCACTCAAATGTAGTGGATTGAGCGTTTGACGCATTTGTACAACTGTAGGTCTATTTTTTGTAAAGGCTAATTCTAATTGTGAACCACCAGTAAAATCAATACCTTGCTTCAAACCAATAGTTGCAAGAAGAATAAAACTACTCAGCACTAAAATGCCAGAAAAAATAAATGGAATCCATCGATATTTTACAAGGTCAAACATAGTAATCGTATTAATCTTGATCTGGCGTATAGCCCAAGAAGAATCTATTTCCTTTTGTGGAGAACCATGGCACAATAAATCGCAACAACACACGCGTAATAGTGATTGCTGTAAACATACTTACCAAAACACCAATTGCTAACGTAACAGCAAATCCTTGAACAAAACTAGATCCAAACCAAATCAACAAGAGACAAGTAATCAATGTAGTAATATTTCCATCACGAATAGATGTCCATGCACGTGCAAATCCATCTTCAACTGCGGCTTTCAAACTCTTTCTATCACGCAATTCTTCTTTTAAACGTTCAAATATGAGAACGTTTGCATCAACTGCCATACCAATAGAAAGAATTAACCCAGCAATACCAGCAAGTGTAAGCGTCACACCAATCAATTTGAAAATTGCAAGAGATACAGAACCATAAAGAATCAACGCAATAACAGCAATAAATCCAGGCAAACGATAAAATAAAATCATAAATAGCATGACAATAAGTGTTCCAATCAGTCCAGCATATAGACTTTGTGACAAAGATACAGCTCCAAGTGTTGCTCCAACTGTTTCTTGAGAAATTAACTCCACTGGAACTGGCAAAGCACCCTCATTCAAACGTTGTGCAAGAGTCCTAGCACTTGCTAAGTTAAAATTTCCACTGATTACTGCTTGTCCATCCAAAATAGGTTGTTGGACAATAGGTTCACTAATAGGCTGACCATCAAGAAAGATGGCAACAGGTTTACCAACATTACGCGTAGTTATATCTTTAAAAAGTTTTGTTCCCTCTGAATCAAATTGCAAAGAAACTTGAACTTCACCAGTTGTGTTGTCTGTAACGACAGCAGCACTTTTTAATTGTTTTCCAGATAATCCTGTTAATGCCCACTGGCTCTGCGGTGTAAGATCTTGTGGCGTTTCTCTTCGCATCGCTATATCCCAAAGTTCATATTCTTGCGTTGGTTTTTGTGCTTGTTTATAAATAATATGGTAACCATATTGCGTTTGTACTGGTCCAATAATCGTCCCAGTTGTTGCTGCAAAAACAGCATCTTCAAAAGCAGGTACCATTTGTCCTTTGCCAAATGTTCCAAGACTTCCGCCATTTGCTGCACTCACTTTATCAGTTGAATATTGTTTTGCCAACTTCGCAAAGTTTTTTGGAGTAGCTTCTTGTTTTATTTTATTGGCAAGTACTAATGCTTTGGCTTGTGTCGTTGTTGCACTACAATTCTGAGCACCAATATAACAAATGAGAATGTGGCTGGCAGTTATCTCTGATGCCCCAATTTTTTTACTTCCACGTTTCAAAATATAAATTGCATTATTTGTTTTAATCAATTTATTTGTTATGTCCCCTATCTTTGCCTGTGCTGCCCAACTATATACTGCTGGTTCAACAGCAGACGGACCAACATACCCCAAATAACCACCGCTGTTTTTGCTGTTTGTATCATCAGAAAATTGTTTTGCCAATGTCCCAAAATCTTTTCCATTTTGTACACGTGCTAATGTACTGCTAGCTCGCTGTTCAACAGAGAAATTATACTGCGTCATTTGTTGCCGTTGTCCTTTGGTTAATGTTGGTTGTTGAGTAGTACTACTTGATTTTTCTTCTTTAAACTCCATCGTTGGCGTCTGCCCAATCATTTTAATCGCATTATTCACATTTTTAATTCCTGGAAGATCAACATTTACGCGGTATTCATTTCCAACTTTTGATGTTTCAACCGATGGTTCACCAAGTCCCATACCATTGACACGACGCTCAATTACATCGCGCACTCCTTGAACCGCACCTGCTTGTTGATTAGCAGAGATATTGCTAACATTAGCTTTATATACCAAACTTGCACCACCTTGTAGATCCAGACCTAACTGAAAAGCTGGTGCGGAAACTTTAGGTAAACCAAGATACATAGCATGGTTTACCCAATCTATTCCTTGGTTAAATAAAACTGGCACGTCGTATACAAGAGATACAAACAATAAAACAAAAATCGCGACAATACCCCAACGGAGCTTTGCGCGAATCTCTTTGGATGAAGTGTTTTGTTTCATAGCCATAAATATGGTCGCTATTGTACAAGATTTGTTCAAAATGGTCAAGTATAGTTAACCACAAGAGTTTATGCACCATGGCACTTCTTATATTTTTTGCCTGAACCACATGGACAAGGATCATTGCGTCCAATCTTATTTCCTTCTTTATTACGCTCCTTATGTTCTATATGTTCGCCTTGAGTACTTGTTTCTTTGGTAGCACCCTGCAATGTCAATTTATCATCAGTCATAACACTTGGAGCCATCTGAACACCAATACTCAATTTGAAAAAAGCGTAGGCAACTTCTTTTTGGATATTTGAGAGCAATGCACTAAACAAACCATACGTTTCGCGTTTGTATTCTACTAAAGGATCACGCTGTGCATATCCTTGCAAACCAATACTGGATCTCAAATAGTCAATTGAAACAAGATGATCCACCCACAACATATCAATAGCACGAATCATAACACCTCTCTCCAATTCTTTCATCATACGTTCTCCTTCTGTATCTGACTGAACCGCAGTGCTTACAGATTTTTGAAGTTTATCATATTCTAATTGTGTCTTGTTCATCAAAAATTTTACAAATGCATCACGAATTTCTACATCTTCCAATTTTCCTTCTTTATCATTTTTTGCCAACGTGTAAAACTCACTTTTTTCTTCTACAGAAAATGAAAAAATACTTTTCATTGTCTCAAAAATATCATCAACCCCCCACTTATCGCGATCCTCCAAATTTGTATGATATGACACAACGCATTCAATCTCGGATTCAATCATATCCATGATCATATCTTTGAGCGATGTAAATGTTTTGTCTGCATTACCAAGAGACACTGCTGTATCAATTTCTTTACTAATTTCTTCTTCACGAGTTTGGCTTTCAAGAGAAGTTTCTCCGACTGAAATAGTCAACTCCTTATCAGCCAAAAGTAAAATCTGTTTACGTTTTGTATAAATTACCTCACGATGACGATTCAATACATCATCATACTCCAATAAATGTTTTCTACTATCAAAATGAGATGACTCCACTTTTTTCTGTGCATTCTCAAGCATCTTTGTAATCATCTTTTGTTCAATCGGAACGTCTTCTGGCACATTCAATTTTGTCATGACATTCTTTAAGCGTTCACCAGCAAAGATACGCATCAGGTCGTCTTCTGTTGAAACAAAAAATTGAGTTTCTCCAGGATCACCTTGACGAGCTGAACGACCACGCAACTGATTATCTATACGACGAGATTCATGTCGCTCTGTTCCAAGTACAAACAATCCACCAACAGATTTAATTTTTTCTTCCTCTGCTTTATCAACCTGACTACCACCCAGCTTAATGTCTACTCCACGACCTGCCATATTTGTTGCGAGTGTAACCGCGCCATAGCGACCAGCTTGAGCAATTATTTCTGCCTCACGTTCATGGTTTTTTGCATTCAAAATCTCATGCTGAATACCAAGTGATTGCAAATACAAACTCAACTGTTCATTTTTTTCTACTGAAATTGTACCGATTAACATTGGTTGACCTTTGGCACGACACTCTTTTATTTTTTCTGCAATTGCATGAATTTTTCCTTTATCATTTCTATAAATACGATCTGTATGATCAAGTCGCTGATCTGGACGATTTGTTGGTAGAACAATAACTTCAATACCATAAATCTTGTAAAACTCTTCCTCCTCAGTCTTTGCAGTACCAGTCATACCACTCAACTTATCATACATACGAAATAAATTTTGGAATGTGATAGTTGCAAGTGTACGAGATTCACGCTGAATTGATACACCTTCCTTTGCTTCAATCGCCTGATGTAATCCTTCGGAATACCGACGACCAGGCATTTTGCGTCCAGTAAACTCATCAATAATTACTACTTCTTCTTTTTCTTCATTCACAATATATTGTTTGTCTCTATGAAATAATGCTTCTGCTTTTAATGCCTGCTCAATATGGTGCACTGTCTGAATACCACTTTCCACATACACATTATCAACACCCAGCCACTGTTCAAATTTCTTAATACCAGCATCAGTCAATGCTGCACTTTTCATTTTTTCATCCACAGTATAATCTTCTTCTATGACTAATAATTTCACTAATTTAGCAAATTGATAATACTGATCCGCCGCTTCTCCTGCTGGTGCAGAAATAATAAGCGGAGTACGAGATTCATCAATTAAAATAGAATCAATTTCATCTATAATAGCATAGTGCATTTCATTACCTGGACGCATAACCATTTCTTCCAAACCTTGAACCATATTATCACGCAAATAATCAAACCCGAACTCGTTGTTCGTCCCGTATGTGATGTCGCAATGATATGCATCTTTGCGTGTTGCAGGACGTAAAAAAGCTTCTTGTACATGAAAACTTCCAAATTCATCACGCATCGCATCTTCCTCGTCGCCTTCTTGTCCATCTTTGACTGACGTATCATATATATATGTTACTCGTTGATTCTGTATAATACCTACAGACATACCAAGAAAATCATATATTTGTCCCATCCAAACTGCATCGCGCTTCGCCAAATAATCATTAACTGTCACTACATGAACACCTTTACCTTCCAATGCATTCAAATAGACTGGCAATGTCGCAGTCATTGTTTTTCCCTCACCTGTACGCATTTCTGCAATTTTACCGTGATGCAGAACTAAAGCACCTTTTAATTGGACATCAAATGGACGCATACCAACAGTACGCTTCGCTGCTTCACGAACATTTGCAAAGGCTTCTGGTAAAAGGTCATCAAGCCGTGTTCCTTCAGCAAGACGCTTTCGGAATTCGTCTGTTTTTGCCCTCACCTGTTTGTCAGACAAAGCTTCAAATTCTTTTTCAAGATTATTGATATCATCAACCACAGCATCAAATCTACGTAGAAATTTTTGTCCAGGTTCTCCAAATACTTTAGTATAAAATGACATAATTAAAAAATTCTAATTATAAAAATAACCTAATGAGACTTCTTGAATGTCCAGAAGTATAGCAAGTAGAAAGCTTTTTGTCTAGCAGTATACAAAACAAAAAAATTAGTATATACTCGTATTGCTCAAAAGGAAAAGGAGGCCACATGAGCATGTATAACTGCCATATAATCTTTTGTCCTGCATGCAGGAGGCAAGTAGAAGGACGGAATGGGCAATTCTGCCAGAATTGTGGACATATAAATGGCCACCAAGTAGGAGGGCAAATCTGTCGATGCACAAAATGCATCGAAGAAGCAGTGGTAAAAAACCACTATATTGGAGGATTCTACAGCAGTTAAGAACCATCACATGAACCGAGGGGCATAATTTATGTTCCTCGGTTCAATCCACCAAAAAAATAAATAACTACACTTAAAAATGACTCATAGTCAAAAACAATAAACTCCGCTTTTTAGCGGAGTTTATTTAATAAATAAAACCAGAGACTAGAAAAAACAAGTTATTTAACTAGTATGATTTTGTACTTGTAGAATAATTTATCTTTTGAGTACTTGTTGAACTAGATTTTTCTTTAGTACTTGTTGCATCTCCTTTTTCTGGAGTACTTGTTGAATGTTCTCCTTTTGGAGTAATAGTTACATCTGAATTATCATTTGATGGATGACTACCAAAATCCTTACTTGGATCATCAATTAATTTTTCAGGCGTCACAGTTGTGTTGTTCTTTGTAGCAGAACTAAACAAGTCGTCAGAAACAGTTTGTACTTGACTTGCGAGGAATGATGGCACGGTGCCGTCAATACCTTCAAGTT
>QIHL01000081.1 GCA_003230965.1 Candidatus Magasanikiibacteriota bacterium
TTTATTAAATAATTTGTAATATAAAATGACAAAGGAAGCAAAACCGTCATCTGAATTACTGGCGTTAAACCTACATTAAAAAAAGGAACTATTGGCATACTTTGAGTATATGTCCATTTATTTATTAACAATGCATGCTGTTCTATAAGCACAGATATAAAAAATCCAAATACAGCAATAGCACTAGCATCAAAATAAGTCAGTACTGTACTTTTTTTCAAAAGAAATACCCAGAATATGAGCACAATCAATGTTATAGCGACGTCTCCAATTGATCCTATAAAACATGTATAAAACATGTATAAAAATGATTGATACCCATTAAAAAGAGGAGCCTGCATATTCTCCCAAATTATATGCAGTATAAATGAAACTATTGATAAAGTTATAATATATCTCTTGTTCATAGCATATCTATTTATTGCAGAAGAAAGCAGAATTAAACCAAATTAAGTTGCAATTCACTTCCAACAATCAAAAATTTATGATAAAATATGTTCTAACAAAACAGTAGTATTATACTACATCGTCCTCTCAAAAAAAAGCTCCTGTAGTTAAATGGATATAACAGCGGTCTTCGGAACCGCAGTTGTGGGTTCGATTCCCTCCAGGAGCACAGAGTATACAGGGGGCCTGTAGCTCAGATGGCTAGAGCGCTGCATTCGCATTGCAGAGGCCACCGGTTCGATTCCGGTCAGGTCCACAAACGTGAACATCTCGCGCCCTACGGGGCGAGAACCGCGACAACTCCCCCACGCCACTCTCGTCTCGTAAGCTCGGCAAGCATCAAAAACAAAATCCACATTTTTCTTTTTCAAAAAAAGGAGGCGAAATGGCTACACATAAACTATTCACTGGGATTTAGAAAACCGTATGAAGTATTTAATGAATTAATGAACAACAACACTGTTGCGTTAGATTCTGGGGAGTAAGTCCTTTAAAAAATTATAAAAACACCACAAAACGCTAGAGCAGAATAGGATTTATTGTTTGCGTGATTTTTTGTCCAGTTACTGTATCAGTCGCTGTAAAAGTAATTGGAGAACTCAAATCTGTTTGAGTTGGATTTTTGTCCAATAAAGTAATAGGAACTGTCAAAGTTTCTTGTGATTGATTTTTTGAAAAATCAGGTATGTTCCATACAAGATGTTTGTTATTCGGATTATATATCACAGAACCTGTACCAACCTGCATCGTACTACTGGTAACACCGACATGTCCAAACAAATCAGTGGAAACAGAAATATCTTTTAACTTATGGTATGTATTAGTAAGAGTCAATGCCATGGTGTGAACTGTTTGCCCTACCTCATTTGTTGTTGTTGTATCATTCATATTCAATTGTGCATCTGAATTAACTGTCAAAACAACGTCATTACTAGTCAATGTATGTTGCACACCATTTATAGTATAGGAAATATCTCCAGTAATATGAATATCGTGTGTTGCAAATTGTGATAAATCAATAACATCACTTGTTTTTACTGGCAAATTTACTGTCACCAAAATTGATTGCCCTTTTTTCAATTTCTGTAATTTTGGAATTTCTTTTGCTGTCCATGTAATTACACCTTGACGCACATTGGAATTAATTTGATTACCAACAATATATCCATCATCTGGATCATTCAATTTATCCCAATACAAAATACTTTTGTTATTGGCAGATGGAGCAGAAATAAGCAAATCAATCTTTCCATCAGTTAAAATATTTGCACTAGCATTTTGCACACGCAACGTAATATTTAATGTATCACCAGGCTGTATGGATGACGTACCACGACTGCCATTCACCATCACATTGATGCTACTTACATTGTTCTCAAAAGACACAGGATATACTACATCATCTAATAAATAGCCATCACTCAATGCAACTCCAGCCGCGTCTTTCCAACCGATTAACTCTACGTGCAAAGATGTCGTTGCAGTTGAATCAGTACTACTTACAAAACTGCCTATTACATTCAACTTAACTGGCAAACTACTCGCTACTGGAATCGTCCACTGCATACCGCCAAATTGATCAACTGCTGGTGTGCTACTTTGCATTGTAAAGCGACTATCAGGCATAATCATAATAGCATAATGATCAAAACTACTAGTCGTAGATGCACCAACTTGTTTCTTCATGGCTAATGTAAATTGTTCTGCCTGTCCTGGCACAACGTCGCTTGGTCCGTCCACTGTCAATTGCATTGACGGCGATTTGTATGTTAGTGCATAAGTACTAACACTCTGAAATTGTGAATTGAAATTGCCAGGAGTATATTTGAATAATAAACGCAATGATGCCTGACCATGAATAGAACCATAAGCACGTCCGACAATAGTGATCGTCCCTGAACTATTTCCATTCACTGCTCCAATATTCCATGTCTCGTGAGTACTGCCAGAAGGTACAACACTAGCATGTTCAAATACAAATCCTTTAGGGTAATCTACTTCTAATGAAGCTTGAGCCAGCGGTGTCAGTTGATTGTTATTGTAATATATTTTATATGTCACTTCTTGACCAATTACAACATCATGTGGACCGCTCACAGAGAGAGTAACCTTGTTTTCTGAAAAACTACTTTGCGTATGAATAACAAAAAACCCTACCCATGCCACAGCGCCCAAAAAAACGCATGCAACAAATAAAATAACAAAAGCACGAATCAAACTACTGTGTCTTCGCTTTTTGAAATGTTGCATATCTGGCATACTCCCATCATCATTTTGATAAATATTTTGTAATTGACTATCAATGTGACGCCGACTATCTGCAGATTTTTTCTTTCGTTTTTTCTTTTCATCAATTTCTTTCGTATATGCGTTGTCTTCTTTACTCAAAATTTCTTCTTCATCTTTTTTCGTATTGCTCAAATTCTCATTCGTATTCAAAAATTTCTTTGTAAAACCATGCTCAGAATATGTGGACAATTCTTCTTCTGTGTGATCTTCTTCATCTTTATGTACTGCACCTTTTTTTTTGATACGTTTTCTATCAGGCATATATATTCAAATAATGATAAACAGAGTATACCAATTTTTTTTAAAAACGTCTAAATAATTATTTATGCGTATCAATCCGTTTCATTACGACTCCAACAATATGCGTCGTTGTGTCCAATATACTATGATATATTGCTCCATGTTCAGTTTGATGTGTATCCGAAGTAGTCCATACTGGTATCCAATTTGAATCAAACCGAACACGTGACGATATCTCGCTGTTTATTCCTGACTGTTTTTCAAGAACTATACTGTACTGTGACACTTGACTCGGTTCACTTACAAACCACTTCATCCAATTCTGAACAGATGTTTTTGGTTTCGTATTAAAAGAAAAGATAGAGAACGGCAACCGATAGGTAAATGAAATTGTTTGTGTTTCTCCTGGATTAACTACCATCCAATTACCAAAAGTAGTCTTACCAAATTGATTACTAATACGTGTACCTGCTTGCTGGTCTATATGTGGATTCTGTTCAATAGTAGCAAGATCTGGATCATTTTTATACCATGACTCTGGAACATGGAATGCAGATTCTGGCGGATAGGTAAACCCAGAAGCCTTTAATAAAATTGCACCCTGTGGCACATACACACGGATGTACTCAACATTCGGAATACCAACAAACTGTTGACCTTGTGCACCGTGATGCGTACGCGTAATTGTAACTGTGTCAATAATAGATCCATCCGATTGTACAATTGCATTGTGTTGAATATCCTGCGTCATAACCGTATCACTCTTTTCACTATTCAGGTTTGCGTCAACTACTTCAAGAAAATCTTGTCGTGGACGTGTTTGTACTATAGTGCCACCCCATCCATAAGAAACTACCTTAGATTCCAGATTCGGGTCGCTAAAATATGCTTGAATTTCTTTTTGACCCAGAGCTTGTTGCAACTGAGTCAACAATGCAATCATTTCTCCCTTATTTATATGTTGAATCTTGCTAAGCACTTGTTGCATCAAAGCTCCAATGACTGCTTTTGGTGTTGTCGTTGGTGCGGAAGGATCTGTTGTAACTGCTGTTTGCAGTATATCCAACACGTTATTCGCATTCACTGTTACGCCATACTGCTTATTCTGGATTGGTCCAGTCACTTTGAGCAATCGTTGTAAGACTGATGCATTGATTGCAATCACTCCATCAACAGTACTATTGCGACTGTGTTGATAAAACCATGATAGCTCTGTCGCACTTGCTTGAAAATCTGGGAACCAATTTGCGTCTTGAAATTCCCACCGTCCATTAACCAATTGTAATGGCAATGGCGGAACAAGATATTGATTCAACTGCCCTTGTAAATCATAAGATCCTCCAGCAGGTACATCAATATTCAAAATTTTTCCCTTTTGTACATCAACCACAGCAAAACTTCCGATAAAACCACCTGTTGGTCTCAATTCATTTTCATTTTGAAATACAATTAAATACCTATGGTACCCATTAGATCCAAACACTAACCGCATGGTATCTATTAAACTTTTTGTAGTTTTTAAATCATCAACAAAACCTGTATAGAGCACACGAAATTTATTAAATGATTGCCTATAATTTATCGGTATCACAGACGGATCTACAGTTGCTAGATCATGCAATGCTGCCTGATATTGAGGAAGTGCATAAGTAATATGCGTCTCAACACTCGCCATGGTATCGGTCAATGGAGCCTGCGGATCTGCTTGCGCGCTATCAATAGCTTTGAAAAGATACGTATTGCCTAATGCCAAATGCTGACCAGCACTCAACAAATGATAACGTCCTGAAACTTCTTTTCCAATAACTGGTAACAATCCTGCTACATACAGTACTGCACCATTTTCTTTACCAACTATATTAGTCGCCGTGCCAAATGAATATAATGCCTTATTTAAATCTTGTTCTGCTTTTGGTATGTTTGAATTAAGTGCCGCAACAGTGGACGACTGCAATGCAATAAAACCATTCGTACTAGCTGTGGCAACCCGTGCACTATCGTTACGGACTTTGTAATAGTATCCGAGTGCAGGAAAAGGTAAACCAATAATCACAAACAATACAAACGTAAACACTGCGATGCGTTGTAGTGTGAACTTGTGAGAAAAATTTTGCCGTGATTGTACCAGAGAAAAACGAACATCATAAACGCAACGCGCTACAGATGTGCACATAGATAACCACCCGATAAACAGTTTATGTACCATCTCCGCAATATAAAAAAATGGAGTCAAAAGAAATGCAAACGATACACGCGAAAGATGAATCTTTGGTATATACATCCATTTTTTGAATGATTTACGATCCGATGGAATCCGAACTGAAGTTACAGACAATTTTGGTATAACTTTTTTTACTGGCTCCATCATTTGTTTTTTTGCATTCGCATCACGTACCATCTTTGCAAAATTTACGACCTCTAGTTGCGGGGTAACTATTTGTTTTTCTTGAAATACAGGAACATCCTTCCATATCTGTGATGCATTATCTTCTTTTTTTAGATTTACAATGTAAGACGACGGAGTAACATTTGTTTTTACACTAACAAAAATAGGTGTACTAGTTTTCTGTTTTTTTGATTTAGAATTATTTACTCTAAATTCTTTATGTTTGTCTTTCTGCTTTACATTGCTCACTTTTTCTAGACAAGTTCGTTTGTTGTGACCAGTTCGTCCGCAAACAGAACATGTCTGTTCTATCTTTATATTCTTGTTTGAAGAAGATTCAAGAGAAGAAACACGTGATGACACAGAAGTAGACTTTACCTTTGGGCACCGTCTTTTATTATGTCCATTCCTTCCACACAATCCGCATGCTTGGACTTTGTTTTTTCTCTGCCTAGCCATAATGAAGTTTCGCAATAATACAATTAGTATAGCACAAAAACAGAAAACAGAAAACAAAAAATAACGAAACATAATTCGTTATCAATAATCAGTTCAAAAAAAAATAAACCTTGCCTTACTTACATCAATGCTGAATCATATATACTCAAAATTTTTATTACACTTTTATCCAAAGAGTACCGTTGTAATTCATGTTTGCCATTTTGTAGCAAAGCATAGCGAATATCTTCATTTGTTGTAATACGATTCAATGCATCGGCAAATTGTTTATTATTTTCTGGATCAACATACAAAGCAGCTTCACCTAATACTTCTGGCAGGCATGATCTATCTGAAGATAAAACAGGAACTCCACGCGCCAATGCCTCAAGCGGTGGTAAGCCAAATCCTTCATACAATGATGGAAAAATAAATGCTCGCGCATGATCATAAAGTCCAACCAGTTCCTTATCAGTTACGAAACCAGTATAAATCACATTATTAATTTCTTGTATTTTTATTTTTTTTAGCAAACGAGTATAAAAATAATTTTCTTTACCTACTAAAACCAAACTATATTTAGTACTATATTTTTCCTGATACAGTTTCCATGCACTCAATAATCCATCAAGATTTTTGTGCGGGTATGCAGCACCGACATAGAGTACATACGGTTTGGAAATAAAATATTTTTTGAGCGTACAATCTTCGATTTTTGGTGCGTCTGACAAAAACGGAGCTTGATATACAGTAGTCATTTTTCCCAGCGGAACACTCAGCGTATCGTGCACGTCATTGCGTGTGAATTCACTCGTTGTCAAAATATGTGTTGCGTGTTTTACTGCCTGACGAATGACTAACCGATGTGCATGATCTTTTATAAAAAAAATAGCACGGCTATGCGTCGTAGATTCAGGTCGTGAAAAATGAAACATAGTTAAATCATGAAGCGTCATGACAAATGGCATACGGTATGACATCGGGATATTCCAATGTGGAAAATGCATAAGATCCAGATGTTGCGCCACAATAATTTTTGAAAAAAATAATTGTTCTCTAAATGAATACCACGCTATATCAGCAATAACAGTAGTAAAACGTTTATCTTTTGGGATAAATGATTCGCCTGTTTCATTGCGAACAAAAACTACAAACGTATGGTTCGTATGTGTTTGAGCTATGTATTTCAACAGTTGTTCTACGTACCGTCCGAGCCCATATCCAGATCCAACCATACGCGCATCAATACCAATTTTCATAATTAATTCACAATAATATCCATACGAAAAAATCAATGTATAATCTTTTCCATTATATCTATCCACTCCTTTGCTGCGTTATCCCAAGAAAATTCAATAGCTCGTTTTTTTCCTTGTTCAACATACAACTTTTTTAGTGCTGTATTATCAACACAATCAATGAGTGCTGATGCAATTTCTTCAATGCGATATGGATTTACTAAATGCACGGCAGTATTTACAATTTCTGGAAGTGATGATCTATTACTCGTTACAACTGACGTACCCACTGCCATAGCTTCAAGAACAGGAAATCCAAATCCTTCATACAAACTTGGATAGGCAAAAACCGAAGCTAAATGATAGAGTATCGGTTTCTCTACAGCGTCAACATATCCAATATACAAAGCACCATGTGTGGCTTCAATGTGGTCTAATATACTTTTATACATCCACCCGCACGCTCCTGCAATCACTAATCCTATACCACGTTTATACAATCCACTTTTTTCATACGCAGCAAGTAATCCTTCAATATTTTTTCTTGGTTCAATTGTACCGAGAAAAAAAATATATCGGTTTGGAAGATGATATTTTTCCTGTATTGCTTTCTTGTCAGACAAAATAACCTGTTCAAAATTTTTTGGTAGAGCTGGATAAATCGTTGTCACTTTTTCAGTTGCGACACCATAAGTTTCAATAAGATCACGCCGTGTATGATCTGACGGTGTTAATATATGTGTTGCTGTTCTGGTTTGTCGTCTAGGATTCAAAATACTATGCCATAATCTACGGCGCATAGAATAACATTCTCTAAAATGTTCAAACGAAAGATCATGTAATGTAAAAACAAATGGCGTGGTAGTAGAAACTGCAGTAAAATGCAAATTTGGAGAAAATAATATATCCAATTTTATTTCATGCAAACCTTGTTTTCGCAACAGACGAATAATCCACTGATCAATTTTTGGTAATCTAAACAACGCTAGAGAGAAATGAAAAAATTTATTTGGTATACGTGACGAAACAATATGTACATGTGACTTACTCAACCAATCTTTTGGTATCTCACCAGAGACATCTAAAAAACTATTATAAAAAAGCACAAATGTATGCTCAGAAAAATTTCGCAGTAATGCACTTACCAATTCAACTGTGTATTCTCCAACCCCAGTCCGTTTAGTTCCAAAAAGCGGACGGATGTCTATTGCAATAATCATATATTAACGCAAATCCAACTGGCACTGTTGCAGGTCTTGTTGAAATTCTATATACCGATCTTTTACGTACTGTTGCATTCGTTCTTTGAATTGAACTTTGCTAAACCGTTTTGCCCAAGTACGGATTTCTCTATTATCCCACTCACTCGGATTAAATTGTAAAACAGCGTCAAGAAGTGATTCCCATGTTTGTTCGTGAAAAAATACACCTGTTTTATTTGGAATTACTGTTTCAGTTGCACCACCTTGATCAAATGCAATTACAGGTCTGCCACTCGCCATTGCCTCAACTGGCGTAATACCAAAATCTTCAACTTGAGGATGTATAAATGCTTGTGCATGACGAAGCAACTCAGCTTTCTCTTTTTCACTCACACGTCCTAAAAATTGGACATTATTTTTTGCTCTCTTTTTCAATTCTTCTAGTGCGGAACCATCACCAAAAATCTTTACTGGAATCTTTAATCTGTTAAATACATCAACAACTAAATCAAATCGCTTGTACGGCACAATACGTCCACCAGTTACAAAATAATCTTGTACATCATCACTTATGGAATACAAATCTAGATCAATAGGTGGATATAAAATATCTGAATCACGACGATAATACTTATGAATACGATTTTTTACAGTTCTAGAATTAGCAATAAAATAATCAACACGATCTGTACTCATCTTGTCCCAAATTCGTAAATGATGAATCAATTGTGGCAACATAGACTTAATCAATCTATTATATTTCAAATCTTCTATGTACTCATACGTATCAGTCCACAAATATCGCGTAGGTGTATGACAATATGAGATATGCAATGTTTCTGGACGTGTCAAAATACCTTTTGCAAATGCACTTGTTGATGAAATAACCACATCAAAATCATGCAAATTATGACGTTCAGTCGCTAATGGCATCCAAGGCAAATACCATTGAAAGTGTGATTTGCCAAATGGTAAATGTGCGATGAATGATTGCCGTACGTCTGCTTCACAAAATTCAGGCACAAATTTCTTGTTATAAAACAATACAAAAATAGGTGCCTCTGGCCACATTTCATGAAATGACTGCAGTACCAGTTCGGCACCGCCATTTTGCGCAAGATAATCATGAACAAGAGCAATTTTCATACTTATTCAACACTTCTTTTCTTCAACAACACAAACGGTGTTTTGATTACAATAATTATATCAAGAAATGGACTCCATTTCTCTATGTACAAAATGTCAAGACGCATTTCTTGTTCAAACGACAGATCACTTCGTCCTGAAATTTGAGCTGAACCTGTAATTCCAGGCTTCAGCGTAAACACATTTGGATACTGTGATTTGTAGTGTTCTACTTCTCGTGGTTGATGCGGACGAGGTCCAACTATGCTCATTGATCCAGCAATCACATTAAAAAACTGAGGTAATTCGTCAATACTCCAACGACGAATGAAATGACCAACTTTTGTAACTCGTGGATCATGTGCAACTTTATAAATTGGACCACTACGTGCATTTTGTTTTTTAATCAAATCAACTTCTTTATTCTCAGCTTTTTTTCCTGCTATACCAAACTGTAATCCAGTACAATCTTTTTTATACATAGAACGAAATTTTAATGTAAAAAAGTACTTCCCTCTAATCCCCACACGTTCATTTTTATAAATAATTGGATACCCAGTTTCAATCAAAATTGCACACGCAGTAACAAGCATAATTGGACTTGTTAAAATTGCAAAAAATAACCCAGCAACTAAATCAAAAATCCGTTTAAATACTCTTCCCCATGCATCCAGTCTCGTTCGTCTCAACTCAACGATTGGTATACCACCCAGTGGACTTACTGTCATATTAGTTGAGAGTGTTGCAAAAAGATCAGCAGAATACTTAAATGTTTTATGGTGTATATTACAAAATGTGATAGCTGAAAACATTTCATCCTGATGTGCACGAGGATTTGTAAAAATAACTTCATCAATGTTGTACCCAATAATTTTCTTTTCTGTACGAATATTGAAATGAGCAAAAACCTCAACTACATTATACCCAAGTTCTTTGCGTTTGCCGAGTGTGTTAACAATAGAATCAGTGACAGGTCCATTTCCAATAATAACAACTCTACGGAGACCAACACCAGCACGATACATCAAACCTTTAACCCCACGCATAAAAATACGCCCTAAAGTGATGTATACAATAGCAAACGCCCATGCTGTAGCAATCAAAAAACGAGAATCAAACTGTTGTTGTGTAAACAAGACGTACAATGCAACAATTGCCAAACCTGTAGAACATGCCCAGAAAATACGACCAATATCATTACCTAATTTCCTGTTTGGATCAACAGAATATAGTCCAACAAAAACGAACAAAATCAACCACAACAGAGCGACTAATCCAACAACATGCAAGAATTGATCAAGAGACAAACGAAAAACAACTGGACGAACAGCAACAACAGCTGGCAAAAAACGACTCGCATACGCCGTTGCACCAGCAAAAAGCAAAAGGACAAAATCAACAGGAACTTGCAAGATCATCAAAATAATTTCTGAACGTTTCATAAAAAAAGACTCTGCATACAAAGGAAAAACTAACTCTATCATAGCTGAAAAGAAACCATCGGTCAACTTGACAAGACGTAAAATATCTGGTATATTTTATCTTGTACGTGGAGGATGATCGCCCTATATTATTGGGAGGAAAGTCCGAACTTCTCCCGCCACATGTGAGTAGCGGGATCATGATAGTGGGTAACGCCCACCCAGGCAATGGTGACATTGTCTGCGGGATAGTGCCACAGAGACAATACTACTTTGTCATGCCTTATCCAGTATCTTATGAATAAGGCAAACGAAGGAAAGGTGAAAAGTGTATAGAGGTTTTTGTTCTATAGACAAAAGCGACTATACTCCCTTCATGGTGACATGAAGTGGTGGTAAACCCTATCTGGAGCAAGAGCAGCGCAAGACAATTCGTTGTCTCGTGAAAAGTTCGCTCGCAATAGAAAATGTTGGCAACAACATTTCAAGAGAAATGATCATCATCCTGACTTCGTTAGGAAACAAAATTCGGCTTATATCCACGTACATAAAAAACAGACATCATACTGATGTCTGTTTTTTCGTATTGTATAACAATCTGTTGTAACTAATCTTCCAATTTCTTTTTTACGAAAAATTGCTATTTTTGTTATTGTGATTTCTTTCACTATATTATTTTAATATATCGTTGCGTTATTATTCAATAGGAAGTTTGGAAGAACGCCACGCTTGCCAAAGACCAGACAGAATTGATCTCTTGTATCTCTTTGTAACTTTAATCTTTTCATAAATATCTGGAAATACTGAATTGGCAAAATATTTATCTCTTATTTCTTTATACCACTTGTAGTCATAGATATTCCAAAACTGTTCACGAGAATAATATGAATGAGCATACAAAACTTTACGTCCATGAAGGTCATATACTTCCTTTTCTACTTCATGATTGATTTTTATAAACTGATCATAGCTACCTTTAAGCTCTCCCCAAACGCCTACATTGATAACCAAATTAGTATCAATGTAGTTTGGTGATAATTTATCATTTTTTCCTGGTCGCAGAGGACATAACCATAGAGGATAAATATGCAATTTTTTATCAATAAACTGCAAAAACTCCAAAGCGCTGTTACTTGGTAAACTCAAATCCTGCACAAAATACTGTTGAGATATATTTGTTGAATGAAGAAGACGATACAGAGTTCTCGTATTAAAAAGTCTATAAAATATATATGCAGTTATCTTTATAAATGGTATTTTGAAAAAAGTAAAAAAATAACGACCAACCCAAAATCCTCCTATATCATACCTAAATAAATAATCTCTTATTGGAATAATCTCTTCATATTTTTTATATTGTTTGGAAATTTTGTTAGCATGAAGATAAAACCACTCATCTGCAGGTTTGCCAAATGTGGAAACTGGTAATTCTTTTTTATCAGAAAAATCCCCAATCATTATAGTTCCATGATCTTTTGCAAACATTATTCCATCAATAAAATTCGCACTTCCACTACATTTTTCTGATAAAAAATTGATCGCCTCATCAAAACTTCCTACGGAATAATACGTAAGATGGATAAATTTCTTTGATGGAATAAGCCGTAATTTTACCAAGGTAATAATTCCAAGCGAACCATACGAACACGCTGTACTATAAAACAAGTCTTCATTTTGACTAGGAGATGTCATTATTATTTCTCCATTTCCAAGAACCATCTCATATTCCAAAGAAGCATCATGAAAAAGACCATACTTACACGAACTACTCTCTCCAGCACCACCTTGAATACCACCACCAACTGTAATTCCTGGAAATTCCATAACCACTGGTGGAACAAGTCCACATCTGAGAGTCTCTTCTACAAGTTTATCCATTGGAACATTAGGCTCTACTAAAATATATTGCTGAGCAGTATTTATTTCAATAATGTGATCAAGATTACTAACATCAATATATTTTCCTTTTTCAAACTTTTGAGCACGAGTAGAATTAGTAGTTCCATGATAAATCTTCACTTTCTGATCATATGCAAAAAACTCTTCCATTTGTTTCTGGATATTTTGAACATCGGCAATATGTTGTTTTAATGATTTCATCATTAAGCGATAAAATTTATTTATACTGCCTACAACTTTTTTTAACCAATTAACTATGTAAAGCAACAGAACTAGAGCTGTTTGCTTAAGCTTGACTATTTGTGCGCGGAAGAGGAGTTGAACCTCCACCCCGAAAAACGGGACCAGCACCTCAAGCTGGCGTGTCTACCATTCCACCACCCGCGCAATTATTCTATATTGTTTCAATAGAATACATAAAAAAATATACTATGTCAACTTTCAAAATTGTCTACCCTTACCAACAATCATATTGATACGTTTCTTTGCAAGACGAATCGTAATCTCTATTTCCTTTGATTGTTTTCCATCAGCGTCTACAATAAATGGCTTCTGGCTATGTACAATTATCTCTTCAAATGGAAAAACACTAGGTTCATCATATTTATCATGGAAAATACCCCTTCCTACAATAGGACGAATAAACGCTTCAAGTTTTCCATCTTGTGGATGAACCATAATCTCTGCTTGTCTACGATTTTTACGCCATACAAATGGTCGCAGATTACATACAACTAACTCCATTTTTCCCATGTTACACGATACCTGAAATTTCTCGTCGTATTCAATAACAATATCGTTTGGAGGTATATGGAGACGAGAAATAAAATATCTATTATTAAACCAACCAACATCTAACTTTACTTTCCGACGTCGTGCCAAAATATCACACGCATCTACACCAACTGGAATTCCGAGTACATCAGCAATAGCATTATTTGGTCCAACAGGCAAAAAACCAAACAAAGTATTACACGTTGCTGCACGTGAGAGTACGTGTCCAAAGGTATTATCATTCCCAACGATTACAACACAAGTTGCACCACGTTGAATTTCATCTTCAATAATTTCTTGTGCATTAGTTGCTGCTTGCAACCTCAAAATTTTTCCAGCAATACCAAAATCTGTCAACCGTATTTCCATTATCTTTACGATTGACTCATACTTCTTCTCCTTCAAAAAATTGTCATACAGGTAGACATACATATATCAAACACAACGCACCTTTAGCGTATAAAACGATGCGAAACAATTCATGCTTATGCTTCTACACTGTTGTCTTCAGAAGAAGATTTACTCGCACTTCGTGATCGCGAGCTTGAAGATTTCTTTTCTGAACGAGGATTATCAATGTTGATTCCTTTCATTACAATTTTGCCCTGCATCAATGCACCAGCTTCAACAACTAAAGTACCACAATGTACATCACCCAAAATTCTTGCTGATGGACTCAACTCTATTTTGTCAGTTACTTTCACATCGCCTTTTATTTCGCCAGAAACATCTGCACTCCCAGCACGTATATTTGCCAAAATCTTTGCACCCTTCTCAACAGTCAAAAGCTGGCTAGTTTTTACACTTCCAAGTACTGTTCCTTTGACTAAAATATTTCCTTCGGATGCGAAATCTCCCTCAACAACAACAGATGGACCTACAATTGTCTCTACCTCATCATGGACTGAATTAACGGTTGACGCGCAACTTTCGTCTGTCTCTTTTACTGAAAGAGCAATATCAGGAGATGGTTTTTGAAACATAGAAAAAAACTTATGATATATAAATATATACTACACTATTTTTAGAATAATTAAAAGTGGAAAAAAATTACTTCTTTTTTACTAAGACATTTGATTTTTTTTTATCTGCAGGAACAGATGATGTTTGTCTCTTTGGAATCCAAAAACCAAACTAACTACCTTTACCAATCCAATGACTCTT
>QIHL01000001.1 GCA_003230965.1 Candidatus Magasanikiibacteriota bacterium
AAAAAAGTGGCTTGTCAAAACTAAAGAAAAATGTCTAGAACCACTATAACCAATAGTACTAAATGGGTATATTCTGAAAATAACTGCGCTACTTCATATAATTAAATTAATAATATGATGTACAAACATACACAAATTGGATATTTAATGTTAGTTACTTTATTTGTTTCTGTTTTGCTTTTTGGAGTAATCTTAATACAAACAAATATTGGACTAATCATTACTATTTCGTTAATTTTTGTTCTGCTTATTATTGCTTCTTTTTCGTCGTTAAAGGTGGTAATTGATAAAAACTATCTGCGGATTAAATTTGGTTATGGCATATTCAAAAAACATTTTCCTCTTAAAGAAATAATCTTAGTAAAAATAGTGAAAAATCATTGGTATTATGGGTGGGGAATAAGGTTATGGGCATGGCCTCGTATGTGGATTTTTAATGTCTCAGGATTTGATGCAATTGAGATAAAAATGAAAAACGGCAAGATATATAGAATAGGGACAGACGAGCCAAAAAAACTGGAGCAGGCAATTAAAAAAATAATTCAATAAATATCTTTCTTAGTGCTTTTAGCCTAAAATATAAAATAGCATAATAAAGTATTGATTAGGCTTAAAATTTCCTAAAAGCTATAAACTATGGAAACTAAAAATATTCTAAAACAAATTCGCAAGGAACTTAAAGCAATTATAGAAGAAAAATACAGATGTGATAATCAAAAATATTTTAAAGAAAAGATTTTTTGCTATGGCGTAAAAACTCCTGTTGTTCGCAAAATTGCCAAGAAATATTTTAAGCAGAACAAACACTTAAATAAAAAAGAGACATTTGCTTTAAGTGAAGAACTTTTCAAAAATCAATATAATGAAGAAGCTACTATTGCTATTCAATGGGTTAGCGAACTTTCCAAGCAATTTGAAAAAAAAGACTTTAAGATTTTTGAAAATTGGCTCACCCAATATATAGACAATTGGGGAAAAGATGACGATTTTTGTTTGCATATAATCCACCCGATGATTGAAAAATATCCTAACTTGATTGACAAAATAAAATCATGGTCATATTCTAAAAATATGTGGCTAAGAAGAGCTTCCGCAGTAAGTTTTATTACAACAATTGGTTCTTTTTATGTGACAAGACATAGTCTTAAAGATATTTTTGAAGTTGCTGAAACACTTTTGCACGATAAAGAAGATTTAGTGCAAAAAGGATATGGTTGGATGTTAAAATCTGCTTCTGTTCATAATCAAAAAGAAGTTTTGGAATTTGTAATGAAACATAAATCAAGCATGCCGAGAACCTCATTAAGATATGCTATTGAAAAAATGCCTACCAATCTTAAAAAACAGGCAATGATGAAAGAATAGAATTTATTTACCGATAAATAAAATAAACTAGCCAATACTGCATCATGCAACAGCGTATACGATACCAGCTATCTCTTGTATTAAAAAATAATATCTTCTATAATAAAATCATTGATATTTTTCTGTGGATAACAAAAAAAATAAATAAAATACTGACAATACTATGAAACCTCATTCAACAAATAAACCATGGGGGTCGTTTAGACAATTTACTCATAATGAGAAAACAACCGTAAAACTACTCTTTGTTACTGCTGGGCAGGAATTATCTTTACAAACACATGAAAAAAGAAAAGAGTTTTGGTATATCATTAAAGGAACTCCAAAACTTGTTTTGGGAGAAAAAATAATACATGCTCGCACTGGTGACGAATTTACTATTCCTAAAAAAAAGAAACATCGCATCATTGCTACTGACACAGACGTTGTACTTTTAGAAATTGCTTATGGAGATTTTAATGAGGACGATATTATTCGTTATGGTGACATATATGGTCGTACGTGAAATACAAAAAAAATATGGAATGGCTAGATAAACTTATTATTGCAATACGCAACTTGATATGGAATGTTACATTTGATAAATCTTTTCATGTTGCTAAAGAAAAAAAGTATCAACTTATTCGGAGTAACAAAAATCCAATTATTGCTCCTGGATTATATGAGTGGGAAAGTAAAGCAACGTTTAATCCAGCTGCCATACTTTTAGGTGGGCGCGTGCACTTATTGTATCGTGCCATAGGACTAGATGGGCAATCAACTTTTGGATATGCATCAAGTGGCGATGGCATTCATTTTGATGAACGATTACCATTCCCCATATTCAGTGCACCAAAAATATTTGACTATACAACTTTTCACTTGCCTCCGCCACATTTAAGAAAATATAATCCAGATATTTTCCGCTCAGGTGGTGGATGGGCTGGTTGCGAAGACCCGCGTCTGGTGGTTATTGAAGAACAAGTGTATTTATTATATCTTGCTTTTGAAGGATGGGATTCTATGCGAATTGCAGTAAGTTCTTTATCAACTGAAAAATTTTTATCACATCAATGGAAATGGAAACGTCCAAAATATATTTCTCCTACAAAAGAAATACATAAAAATTGGGTGCTATTCCCTGAAAAAATACACGGAAAATTTGCAGTGTTGCACAATATCCACTCTGAAGATAATTTGCATGTACGTGTAGATTATATTGATGATTTAGAACAATTTAATCCTGACAAAAATAAATTCAAAAGCCCTGACCCGCGTTCTATACGTTCAGAAAAATGTGCATGGCATATACGTGCACGGAGTGTCGGTCCGCCACCAATAAAAACCGAAAAAGGATGGCTTGTATTATATCATGCAAACGACAGCACTCAACCTAATTTATATAAATTAGGAGCCTTATTGCTTGACTTACAAGATCCACGCAAAATTCTTTATAGAGCGAAGGAAACAATTTTAGAACCAAATACGTGGTATGAAAATGACTGGAAACCAGGAGTAATTTATGCATGTGGTGCTGTTGTAATGGACAAAGTGTTGTATGTATATTATGGCGGAGGAGATAAATATGTTGCAGTGGCAACTATTCCAATGAAGACACTTTTGGATAAAATGACACACAAAGAAAAAATTCCACTTACACAAAAAATAATCTTGCATACATAATATGTTTACAGTTAAAAAGATAGAGGAAAATCCATTACTAAAACCAATTAGAAGTCATGCGTGGGAAGGATTTGCTACCTTTAATTGGTGCCCGACACAAGGAAAAGATGATCCTGTCCACGTTTTATACCGAGCACTTTCTCTTCCAGATCCTCTTTTGGAACAAAAACAGATTTCAACAATAGGGCACGCACTTTCACAAGATGGAATACATTTTAATCAAAGAAAAGAGTTAATTACACCAAAAGAAGATTGGGAAAAATATGGATGCGAAGATCCGCGAATAACTAAATGGGGAAATTCATATTATATTTTTTATACTGCTCTTTCAGTATATCCATTTTCACAAGAGGGCATAAAGGTTGCAGTAGCAAAGACGAAAGATTTTGAAACTATTATAGAAAGGCATTTAGTAACACCATTTAATGCCAAGGCTATGGCTCTTTTTCCAGAACCTATTTCTGGAAAAATGACAGTTATTCTCTCTGTTGATACAGATGAACCACCAGTACATCTTGCAATTAGACAATTAGAAAAAGAAGAAGACCTATGGAATGAAGACCTATGGAATGAATGGTATAAAAATTTAGATGAGTATAGTATTGATCCAAAAAGATCACAGTACGACCATGTTGAAGTTGGTGCTCCACCAATTAAAACACCACATGGGTGGCTACTCATATATTCTCATATTGAAAATTATTTTCCCAATCCAAATAACTTCCAAAAAATCTTTGGCATTGAAGCACTTTTACTTGATATAGATGACCCAAAAAAAATAATTGGTAAAACAAAAGGTCCAATAATTACACCAACCGAATACTATGAACGAGAAGGTTATGTACGCGATGTTGTATTTCCTAGTGGCGCTCGTGTAGTTGGAAAAAAGTTACAAATTTTTTATGGTGCTGCTGATACAACTTCTTGTATTGCAGAAGTTTCACTTGAAGATTTAATAAAAAGTATTAACCCAACAACTTCTGCCTCATATAATTTTACGCGACATAATGCTAATCCAATACTTCTTCCAAATGAAAATAATCCTTGGGAAGCAAAAGCTGTTTTTAACCCTGCGGCAATTGATCTAGATGGAAAAGTTCATATTGTATATCGTGCTATGGGAAATGATAATACATCAGTTATGGGATATGCATCATCTCATAATGGACTAGACATAGATGAAAAACTTTCTGAGCCTATATATACACCACGTGCTGATTTTGAACAAAAAAAACGCTCTGGAAATTCAGGATGTGAAGATCCTCGGATTATCAAAATAAAAGATACCATATATATGTTTTACACGGCCTTTAATGCAATCGGTCCGGCTCAAGTTGCAGTTTCTTCTATAACTTGTAATGATTTCATACACCATATATGGAATTGGTCTTACCCTATTTTGATAACACCTGGTGGAATTGATGACAAAGACGCATGTATTTTCCCAGAGTCATTCAATAATAAATACTTGTTCTTTCATCGTATTGAAAATAATATCTGTGCAGATTGGTTTAATAGTTTAAATTTTGAAAAGGAAAAGGTAAATAGATGTATTGAAATACTTGCTCCACGAAGAGGCATGTGGGACAGTGTAAAAGTTGGAGTTACTGCGCCTCCAATAAAAACCAATGAGGGATGGCTACTTTTGTATCATGCTGTTTCGGCAAATCATACTGTCTATCGCGTTGGTGCAACACTTCTTGATCTTTATAATCCTACAATTATGATATCCCGTTCTACTGATCCAATTTTTGAACCAAAAGAAAAATATGAAAAAGAGGGAATAGTTTCAAATGTTGTATTTCCTTGTGGAGCAATAGTGCGAGATAAAACTATATTTCTCTATTATGGTGGGGCAGATGAAGTTGTCTGTGTCGCTACAATGAATATTGATAAAATTTTAAACACTCTACGAGTATCATAACTTTTAATAGTTGACTGCTACGACTAAAGACAATAACGAATAATAGGTCTACATAAATTAAAATTATAATTTCTTCACTCTACCAATAATTAACTGAACGCGCTATACTATCGTATATGCGTCCCATCCACATACATCACTATACATTTTTAGGCTTTGGACTCTTGCTAACATTTTGTTTTCTCTTTTTGGCATTTGGTGCATACCAAACATTGCTCGTTACAGAGACTATAAAAACAATTTTTATCCCATCGCCATATCAAACTACTCGTACAACGACCGACCAAAAAATTGCCATCTCTACACCAGCAACGTTACTCACTGTTGGTAAAATAATGCTTGGTAGAGGAGTAGAAACACAAATGAAAAATAATGGTGCTGATTTTCCATTTATAAAAATTGATCCATTGCTTCAATCAAGTACACTCGTATTTGGAAATCTGGAAGGACCAATTACAAAAAAACACATACAAACACCAAGAGGATCACAAGTTTATTCATTTGATCCACTCATTGCTCCTCTCTTGGCAAAATACCACGTCAACATTGTCTCACTGGCAAATAATCATACACTAAATCAAGGACAAAATAATTTAGATTATACACGACGACTACTCCACAAAAATAAAATATCTACAATTGGTGATCCAACACAGGCAAACATGACGTATATTACGACGACAACAATTGGTGGTCTTCCGATTGTTTTTATTGGTTTTAATGATCTTTTTGGTTCATCTAACAAAACTCAGATGATCTCACTAGTGCAACAGATTGCAAGTACGACAAATACATTTATATTTATTTCAATCAACTGGGGAACGAGATACCGATTGACACACACAAGAGAACAGCAACTTCTCGCACACAAACTCATTGATGCTGGTGCGGATGTTATCATAGGACAATATCCTCATGTTGTTGAAGATATTGGTATGTACAAAGGAAAATATATATTTTACTCACTTGGCAATTTTATCTTTGATAAAAACTTTTCAAAAAATACAGCGCAAGGACTCGCTGTGCAGTTTGCTATTACACAACACAATATCAAATATCACTTGATTCCAATTACAATAACAGCTGATCAACCGAGTATCATGACAGATCCAGACAAAACAGTTTTTTTGCAATTACTTGCAGATCGCAGCGAAACTGATTTAAAACAAAATATCGCAAGTAGTACGTTGACACAAAATATCAATCCATTCAATTTATAAAAATCATCATTTCACTCTCACTACATAAATCTGTCCATCAGTAAAAAATGGATCACCTGTAAAATTTTTACCAAGAACAGGTGGAACAAAATTTTCTTTTGTTGACGTAATAATCATGTGAGATGTCTGCAAATCGTTAAACAAGAAATCACGTTCTGTATCAATAGCCGGCACAATACGGTGGGTAATCCCCCACTTAATACCACGATCCATACTCGCTGTACCAACATACACATGATTTCCATTTGGCATAATCAAATTCGTTGTCCAAAAGCGAGCATGATGTCGCTGACGAACAGTTTGTCTTGCCGTAGCTTTCTCAAATCCAAATGCATGTACATCTGTATTCCAAAAATCAGGTGTCATCGGTGCAGCAGAATATTCTTGATTAAAAACTGCATCCCTACCAGTAATCCACAAAGTTTGAATGGTTGGTGCATCAGCCAGTGTCCAACCTGCCTGTTGTAGTGCATGAATAAATGCAACCTTATTTAGTGCAATGATAATAAAACTTAATGGTTCTTGTTTTCTTCCTCCCAAAGTTTCTGTATATTGTGGAAGTCCATACGTACCGCCAAATTGATTCAAAATATTACCAGTCACAACAATTGGCGGAACAACTGTCAATTTGTTTGCTTGTACAATCGGCTTAAATTGTATACCAAATCCAACATAAAAAAGAATACCGCACCCAATCAATATGCCAGAAAACCACACACGACTTTTTTGTGTCATACGTGCATGGTAAACCTTGTGTAGCCATTGTTTTAGTCCGCCCCATTCAATAATACTGACACCAACAAACAACCATAAAAAACCAAGCAAATAACCACCCCAGACATCGCTCAAATAATGAACGCCGAGATATAATCTACTAAATCCTAAAAGAAAAATAAAAATAACTGCAATAAAAAATAAATTAGTTTTTGTACGCCACTGACGCGATAACCGACCTGTCATGTAAAAAATCATACCAAATAAAGCGATAGCCAATGTTGCATGACCACTTGGAAATGAATACGATGCTTCATGATATACTGCAACACCAATAGGACGCGATCTATGCACTAACACTTTCATTAAACTTAGTGAGAATACTCCACCAAATGTACTCACCAAAAAACCAATCAAGTATTCACGTTTGTTGTAAAGAAAAAGAATAATTGAAACAACTACGATGACCACAGCTACCATCTGCCATTTGCCCCAGACAGTAATCCACAAAAAAAACTTTACCATATCTGGCTGACGAAATGCATACAGTAGATGTTCCAATCTCACATCTGCATTTATAATATTTTCTTCATGGATAACCCCTTCTGCTACACCAACAAAGGCAGTGAATACATATACAAAAACTAATGTAAACAATGTTAATGGAAGCCCCAATAAATGCGATCGATCAACTCGTGCGCGCCAAAACAAAATACTGCGTGGATGACGTTTTGTCTTACGAACAACATATTCATTATTCGCCATACCTTGAATTGCTGAATTAAACAGCGACAAACAGACTTTTGCGACCTGTTTTCCGTACGACCAGACAACCCACTTGATTAACCATAAAACAAATAAAATTGCTAAAAGAATAAATAAAAAAATTCCTAATTTTGGAGACCAAATTGAAATATATTCCCATGCACCACCAAAAAAATAGCCAAGAAAGATATAACCAAATGCCCAGCCAATTGCACTACAGATATTCCAAATAAAAAAACGTGTAGTAGAAATATCAAAAAGACCTGCAACAAACGGCACAATCGGACGAAGCGGTCCAACAAACCGACCTAGCAAAAGACTTTTGCCACCATGCTGTTCAAAAAATGTTTCACCAAATGCTAAATGCCGTTTCATACGTTCTGACTGAAAATGTCGCATGAAAAATGGCGTCCCTCTTTTTCCGAAATAAAAACTTAAACTGTCGCCTAAAATGGCTCCAATAATCGTGACGACCACCAATACCCAAATGTTCATTGCACCTTGACGTGCCAAAAATCCAAGTAGCACTATAAAGGTCGTACCAGGAATTGCCAAGCCAATAAACGGTAGTGACTCTGCACCAGCAATCAAAAAAGCAAATACATATATCCACATGCCGAGTTGAAAAAGAAATGGAGAAAGCGAAGACACATTATGCATATCAACTATTTATGAGAGCGACGTTGAAAAAAATAAATAACACAAGCAAAAAAAATTCCACCAGCTAATCCCATAGACAAATCACCCATAGTATCTATATTATTCGCTTGGTATTGAAAATAAAAGAAAATATCATGAATATACTCATATACTTCCCACAAAATTGCAACTGCGGATGTGAGTCCCACCAGCATCGTTGAATATAGCCATGCAGGTTCAATCAGCCATTTTTTTCTTTTTCCTACAAATCGCATCAACCGATCAAATGACCATGCAGTGACAATACCGCCCAATATATGTATATATATGTCACTGGTAGGCCAAAAAAGAAATGGACCCAATGAGTAGGCAAATAATAAATTCAAAATATAAACAATAATCATCGGTAAAAATGATCGCAAAATTTGAATACACTCTTGTAACGGAGAAAAAAAACGTTTCATATTATCTAATTGGATCCCACTGCTTGCTAAATCCATGATGAAAAAGAAAAATAAATATACCATTGACAGACCATATAAATAACAACCGCGTCCATCCAATTTTGTGTGCTCGCCGTCCTGTATGATACACAATCATATTTTGCAAAAATCTTGTCTTTCCAATTTTAGACAGTTTAGAAAACATATCCATATCTTCTGCCGCAACGTATGCTTCATTAAATCCACCAACTTTTTGAAATGCACTTTTACGAATAAACTGAAATTCTCCTGATGCAACACCAACTCCAAAAATATTATTCAAAATCATCACAAACCAATTAAAGACACCAAAAATAAAACGATCAGCAACTGTCTCCATTTCTGGAAATACTTTCAATCTTGCTGTTGCTGCCACAATCTTTGGATTATTTTTAAATACTGCAATTACTTCAGTAAAAAAATCATCTGGATTTGGAATACTAATATCTGCATCACAAAATATAAAGTACTCACCTTTTGCAACCTCTGCACCAATGTTGCGTCCACCAGCAATCGTTTGTCGTGTTGTTCCTGTATATACAATAACTCTATCTGCATACTGGTTTGCGATGTCAATTGTCTTGTCAATGCTGTTTCCATCAGAGATTATTATTTCATAGTCTGTGTTTTCCATCGTTTTCAGATGAATCAATGTTTTTTTAATAACAGATTCTTCGTTTAATGTTGGAATAATAATAGAAATCATAATTCATCGTTCATAACCTTTTTACGCATAATCCGACCAAAAAAATAAAAGCCCAAAACTAACGCTGTTACTAATACAAATAGAAAAAGTACATGCAACGCCTTACCAACCAACAAATAAACGTGTGCAAACAAATACCCTGCAACGAGCAATATCGTAGTCCAAAAAAATCCGCCAAGAAGGTTATAAAATATATATTTTTTTATTGGCACACGCGACATACCAGCAACAGACAAAACTACCACTGCAAATCCAAATCCAGTCGTTAATTTTGAAAAAAGTAAAATACGATCTTCATGTTTGCGAAATAATCGTTTTACATGCACAATTGCTTCTTTGTTGATACGAAACCATTTACCAAACCTACGAACAAATAAATCTAATCCATGCAACCCAACGAAATACCAAAATAAATCGCCAACAAAATCGCCAAGAAGGAGAAGGATAAATGTTGGCACGATAGAGATGAGATGAAGTCGTAACAAAAAACCCGACCCAACCATAGTAAGCGGTCCTTCGGCAATTGCAGCAACAAAAATTGCTGGATATCTAAAAGTTTCAATGAATGTAAGAACGTCCATATACAAAAATCTACCTAGATTATGTTACTCATGATACCACAGGAGAAAATATGATACAATTGAATAAATTGACTAAAAACTAACAAATAGCAAAACTTTGAAACAGACCTTAGAACTTCTAGTCTTTGCTCTCTTTTCAATACTAATCATTCGTGTTACAATAATGCTATTCACATACTAACATTTCCTTATGAACGACAGACTCAAAAGTGGATTTATCTGGGCAGGCGTATCACTATTGATCGTTATTGTCCTAATCGTTGTTATCAAAATTGGTTCTAATAGAGCCACAAATTCCGGTACAGTACTCAAGACTCCTGTAACTGTAAATGACCATATCCAAGGGTCTACAAATGCAAAAGTGACGTTGGTTGAATATGGTGATTTTGAATGCCCAGTTTGTTTAACCTATTACCCAATGGCAAAACAACTACACGCAGATTTTCCAAACAGTGTTGCTTTCGTATTTCGTGAATTTCCGCTTACATCTATTCATCACAATGCACAAATTGCTGCGCAAGCAGCCGAGGCATCGGCTAAGCAAGGAAAATTCTGGGATATGCACGACATGCTCTATAATACACAAAATAATTGGTCAACAATGTCTGATCCGACTAGCTATTTTGTTACCCTTGCAAATTCAATCGGCCTGAATGTAAAACAATTTAAAATAGATCTCAATAGTAAAACGATTAAAAAACATGTTGCACAAGATCTTGCAAGTGCTAATGCAAACGGTCTGAATGCAACACCGACATTCTTTCTGAACGGAAAAGAGATACAAAATCCAAAAACCTACACCGACTTTAAAACACTGGTAGAACAAGCCTTAAGAAAAATAAATACTTCTTCTGTATCAACCTATGCAAACACCAGTACAGCAAACACAACCGCACAATAAAATCTCACATATTAGTGCCATCTTATTCTTAATTTTTTCTGCAATAGGCTTTGTTGATGCGACATATCTTACGGTTGTACACTACGCAGGAGAATCGCCATCCTGTTCATTGATACATGGTTGCGATATTGTTACGAGCAGTAGCTACTCTATGATTTTTGGCATTCCAGTTGCACTATTTGGTTCTATCTTTTATCTTGCAATATTACTCTTGTCAATTGCATATATAGATAGAAAGAAAGAAATTATTTTGCGCATTTGTGCATGGCTCAGTTGGCTCGGCTTTCTTGCATCAGTTTGGTTTGTATTTCTTCAATTCTTTATTATTCACGCCATCTGCATCTATTGCATGAGTTCCGCGTTTACATCAACAACAATTTTTGTAATAGGCATGGTGTATCTAACAAAAATACGAAAAACTTCCAATAATAAAAAAATAATATAACTACTGATATTGAATAAAAATTGGAATTGGACGTAAACGTAAAACCTCTAATGGCGTAAGTAAACGTGTGCTCGGTAATTTCAAATCTTGTCTATAAAATAATTTTATTCCAGTAAACTGTACTGGCTCTGGATAGATAACTCTATCATACGTATTGATTTTTTTTGCAGGAGATCCCCACCCATCCATGTCCATCACAATTTGTACTTCTGGAAGCAAATGAATCTTTTGGGTGTGTGTTATCATACGTTCAGTAAACCGATGAATAACAAGAATCTTTGGCGGAAGTTTATACTTCTGGACTAATGATGCTAGATACTGCGTAGTTGCATTTATATCTGTAGCATCAACCGTACCCACAACTGTCCCAGGTGGATTACCATATTTCATATTGAATTCAGGATCAATTGCAAGGTGCACTTGCGGTAATTTCAAATACGGTTCAAGAAGATGAATTTCTTTCTGTATATTACTAGTACCAGCCTGTACATCCAAAATAACAATTCCATTTATATGTTTTGCCATTTCAATCGCATGATCAATTTGATCAGACGGCATACGTGCACTATATTTTCCATTTTTTCCAGCACTAGCCTGCGCAGTGAATGCAATATATTCAATCGCTGGCATAATCGGTGTGCTTGTGTCTGCTTGTTTCCATTCTTTTATAGCATTACGTAATTTCTGTAGAACAATATCTTCTGGATATTCACCAAGAATTCCCATACCAGTGGAATAAAAATTTCCATAATACGCAAGAATACGTTTGAACGGCAAAATAGCTCCGACATCTGGATACGGAGCATCATTTACTGGCCACAGATATTTTTGTTGTTTTTTTGTTGATGTTGATATTGTGGAAGATGTTGAAGTAGTCAAAACAACAGGTGTTGGTCTATTTGCGAGCAACATCATACGTTTATTATAGTCAGTCTTATTTAATGTTGGTGTAACAACAATGAGTGGCTCTTTCGTTGTTGTGACAGAAAAAAGTGATGAGGCTACTTTATGAAAATCAGTTTTTTTTGACGTAACAAATAAAAAAGCAACTTCTGCAATAATAAGTAAACACAGCACACCAACTATCCATCCAAAAATTTTGAAAGTGTGAGTACGAGATGTTGAAACATCTCTTTGTTTTTCAAGTTGTGAATCGTCAGAATCTTCCATAAATTAAATAAATACTACTACAAAAATATAACAAGACAACAACCT